>DASWAB010000160.1:0-8835 GCA_036391375.1 Nitrospirota bacterium | reverse complement strand
ACCCTCCTGCGCTGAAGGACATGAAGCCGATAGAGCGCGTGCCGTACCAGGATTGCCGCCCCGTAAAGCAAGGAAATCGCAAACAGCACAGCTCCCCAGAAAGGCGATTTCTTCCTTCCGTATATCAGGTCTTCAAAGTATGACTTAGTGTGCAACGAGAAACCTGCCGACAGCATCAATGGTTTTTTTCGACGATCCTGAATTCATCTCGATCACGCTGTATGCCCGTTCGCCCATGCGTCTGGCAAGCGCGTTATCAGACAGGAGCTTATCGAGCTGAGCATAAAGTTCTCCTTTATCTTTTACCATAATTCCGCCGCCTGCAGACATTAAAGCTTCTGATATTTCTTTAAAATTGAACATATAACGGCTGAATATTACGGGTTTTTTCATAGAAGCCGGCTCAAGAAGATTGTGGCCGCCGACTTTGACGAGGCTTCCTCCGACAAAGGCGATGTCGCAGAGGGCGTAAAACGCCTTGAGTTCGCCGATGGTGTCAAGAAGCAAAACGTCCTTGACCGGGCCTTTGATCCTCGTTCTGCGCTGGCATTCATAGCCGGCCTTGTTGATAAAACCAGCCACCTCATCGAAGCGCTCCGGATGGCGGGGCGCAATGATGAGCACAAGATCCGGATATTTGCTCCTAAGCTGCGAAAAAATCTCCAGAAGCGCCGCTTCTTCCCCCCGGTGGGTGCTACCGGCGGTAATGACCTTCCTCCCCGGAGCAATGGCGACCGGCACGGACTGGGGCGCGGGCAGCTTCTGGTCGAACTTGAGATTCCCGGTGACCATCACCCGCGCGGGGTCAGCCCCGATATCGGCGATCCGGAGGGCGTCCGCCTCCGACTGCATGCAGAACAGGTCCACGTTTTCAAAGACCAAGCTGAAGAATTTTTTAAATTTAAAATAATTATTATATGAATTATGCGATATCCTTCCGTTGATTACCGCCGACGGAATCCCCGCTTTTTTCAGCTCCCGGAAGAAATTCGGCCAGAGCTCCGTTTCCGCCACAAGCACGAGCGCGGGATTGATGCCGCGGATGACCCGGCGCACGACGCAGGGATAATCGAAGGGAAAGTAGAACACCGCATCGGCCTCGGGCACCCGGCGACGCGCCGTAAAATTACCGGTGACCGTCACGGTGGAGAGGATCAGTTTTCGGTCCGGATACCTTTTTCTGAGTTCGCGCATAAGCGGGTGTGCCGCCATGACCTCTCCGACCGACACCGCGTGGACCCATATCGGCCGCGTCCCCCGGACCACCCTGATCACGCCTTTGCGCAGCCGGCCGAATTTCTGGGTAATGCCGCCACGGTACTTGGGCACGGTGAGCAGCTTGAACAGGATAACCGGCGACAACAGGATCGTCGCTATGATCAGAAGCATGTTGTAGATAAGGTACATGAAAGTGCGCCTTAATTATGCATTTTGCTTTCTTTGGTTTGTTTCGCGGCAAAATACTCGTCCGACCGCTCCGTTAAATCCCTCAGCGCGGCTTCTAATTCCCTGCGCTTGGCCTCGATCTCCTCTTCGGAAATTCCATTGACCGTGATCGGATCGCCGTACAAAACGACGCCCTTCGTAAAGGGGACCGGCAACAGGTACTTGTCCCAGACCTTTTCCAAGAACCAGAAGCGCCGGGCGCCGGTGGCCACGGGCACGATCGGTTTGTTCAGCTTTCCGGCCAGATACGTTACTCCCTGTTTCACCTCGTAGCGCGGGCCGCGCGGGCCGTCCACGGCGATCGCAACATTCTTGCCTTTCCGCAAGCCGTCCACCAGCCCTAAGAGCGCCCGGTCCCCCTTCCGCTTGCTTGAACCCCGGACAACCGCAAATCCGAATCGTTTCAGCACTCCTGCCTGAATTTCGCCGTCGCGGCTCTCGCTTGCCGGAATAACGACCCCTGAATGCCGGTGATTATGAAAGAGGAGAAACTGCCTGCCGTGCCAGAAGGCATAAATGAAGTTTTTCCCCTCCGAGAGAAAACGGTCCGGGACCGCTTTGTTCACGAATTGCGTCCGTATCGTGCGGCTCCAGGCCGAAACGACGGCCCAGCCGAGCAAAGACAGCACCCTTGCCCTGAGCATCAGTTTACCCTCGCCGGCGGCTCATCCCGGAACTGCTGCTCATACAGATTCTTGTACTCGCCGCCCTTTGCGAGAAGATCCTCATGCCTTCCCTGCTCCACGATCCTGCCTTCCTTGAGCACGATGATCCGGTCGGCGTTCATGACGGTCGAGAGGCGGTGAGCAATGACGAAGCTTGTCCTGCCCTCCATGAGCCTGTCGAGCGCCTTCTGCACTTCCCGTTCCGACTGCGAATCGAGCGATGAGGTGGCTTCGTCGAGGATCAAAATGGGGGCGTTTTTGAGGAGCGCCCGCGCGATCGCGATCCGCTGCCGCTGGCCTCCCGATAATTTGACGCCCGACTCGCCGATAACGGTATCGTATCCCTCCGGCAACGCGCGGATAAAGTCATCGGCGTAGGCGGCCCGGGCTGCGGCGACAATATCATCGAAATTCCCGCCGTCGTCGCCGTATGCGATGTTCCCCTTCACGGTGTCGTTGAACAGGAACGTCTGCTGGGTCACGATGGCCGTCAGCGCCCTGAGCGAACTGATCGACAGATCGCGGATGTCGGAACCATCGATCAGGATGGAGCCGTCGGTGACATCGTAGAAGCGCGGGATGAGGTTCACCAGCGTGGTCTTTCCGCCGCCGCTCTTCCCCACGATCGCAATGGTCTCTCCGGCCTTGACGGCAAGCGTGATGTCCTTGAGCACCAGTTCGTCTTCATACCTGAACGAGAGGCTTTTGAATTCAATAGCGCTGAAATCACGGGAGGCGGCGCGCGCGCCGTTCCGGTCCCTGATCTCCGGCTCCGTGTCCAGCACCTCAAAGATACGCTTGGCCGCGGCCACGCCGTCCTGGACCGTGTTGTTCACCCCGTTCAGGTCCCGCAGCGGACGATAAAAAAATATGAGCGCGGCCATAAACGAGAAGAAGTCTCCGACGGTCATCCTGTCATGGGCGATAGAATAGAGCCCGACAAGAATGACCAAGGAGGTCCCAAGGATCGAGATCGTCTCCATGACAGGATGAGAAATCGCCCCCGTTTTGATGGCCCGCATGAGCGAATTGAACAGGTCTTTGTTCTTTTGGACGAACCGCTTGCTTTCGTAGTCTTCCCTGCCGAATGCCTTCACGATGCGGATCCCGCCGATGGTCTCGTAGAGGTGCGTCGTGAGCACGCCCGTCTGTTCCTGCATGCTCGTGCTTGCTTTCCTGAGCCGCTTGCTGAACTTCGAGAGCGCGATGCCGGCGAGCGGCAGGACAATGATCGAGAAGAGGGCAAGCCGCCAGTTCAGGTACAGGATGTATCCGATAAGCGCCGCCATCGTAAGGACGCCCTGCACCAGGCTCGACGGCGCCCTGGTAAGCGCGCCCTGCACCAGATTCACGTCATTGATGATACGGGAAATGATGATGCCCGTCGGCGTCCTGGTGAAATAGGAGAAGGAGAGCGATTCCACATGCGCGTAGAGCCGATCGCGGATATCGTTGACGATTTTCTGGCCGATCCAGCCCAGCATGTAGTCCCGGCCGTACGCCGTAGCGCCCTTGAAGAGGGTGACGATGACAAGGGCGGGAGGGAGAAGCAGGCCCAGTTTCATGTTTTTCGCCAGGATCACCTTGTCGAGCACCGGCTTGACCAGATATGCCTGCGCCGACACCATCGCGCTGGTGAGGCCCATGAAGACAAGAGACCAGACAATCCGCATCTTGTACGGTTTGAGGTATGTCAGCAGTCGTTTATAAATTTCCATTGCGTTCCGTTTATTCTGTCCGCATGAGGAACTCCCGCGCCACTGATGCGGCCCGCCGGGATGCGCCCGCCTCGCCCAGTTGCCTCCGCATCTGAACGAGGTCGTCGTGCATTCCCCGATAATAGGCCGGATCGCTCAGCATGGCAGTGACGGCGTCCGCCATGTTCCGGGGCGTCGAGTCCTTCTGGACCAGTTCTGGAACGATCCGTTTGCCCGCCACGATGTTCACCAGGCCGATATCCTTTACTCCCCTCACGAGCTTCGTGAGAATGAAATAGTTGAGCGCAGATATGCGGTAGACGACCACCATGGGAACGGCCATGAGCCCCGTTTCGAGCGTGGCCGTGCCGGAAGCGACGATCGCCGCATCCGACGCCCTGAGAACGTCGTACGTTCTTCCCTCGGCCACCCGCACCGGAACGGCTGCCCGGTCGAGAAAAGAGCGGACGAAACCGCTGTCCAGGGTCGGCGCAACCGGAAGCACGAACTGGAGGTCCGGGAACCGGGCCAGAAGCATTTGCGCCGCGGAAAGCATGTCAGGCAGAAGGTGGATCAGCTCCGATTTTCTGCTGCCGGGCAAAAGCGCGACGGTCCGGCGCGCGGCATCGAGGCCGAAGGCGCCTTTTGCCTGTTCAGGGCTGAGGTACGACCGCACGACATCCGCAAGGGGATGGCCGACAAACCGGACATCGACGCCCGCCTGCTCGTAGAGCGGGACCTCGAAGGGGAAAACGACAATGACGGCCTTCGCCATGCGTGCAATCGTCTTGATCCTGCCCTTGCGCCATGCCCAGACCTGCGGACTGATGTAATAGAGCACCGGGATGCCGAGTTTACGCGCGGTTTTCCCCAGCAGGATATTGAAGTCCGGAAAGTCGATCAGAACGAGCAGATCAGGCCGTTCGCGCCTCAGAAATTCCTTGAGATGGGCATAAATTCTATAGATCGTTCCGAGACGGGCCAATACCGCCGTGAATCCGGCTACGGAGAGCTCTGACGCGTCCGCCAGCATCCGGACCCCGGCCTCCTTCATCTGCCTGCTGCCGACGCCGAAGAAGTCGACTGATGCGTCCTGCTTCCTGATCTCCCCCACCAGGCTGGCGCCGTGCATGTCGCCCGATGCCTCTCCGGCCATGATCATGATCTTCTTCATGCCTTTTCCGATCCCGGCTCCTGCCCTCTTTTATAATGCCTTTTTCACCGCCTCCGCCACCTGTTTTATCTGCGTTTCGGTCAGCTCGGGATACATGGGAAGCGACAGGACCTCCCGCACAACCTCTTCGGCGACCGGCAGGCTTCCGGGCTGCATGCCCAGACCTTTGTAGGCCGCCTGAAGGTGCAAAGGCACGGGGTAGTAGATCATCGAGGAAGTTGCGTTTCCTGCGTCGAGCTTCTTTTTTACCTCGTCACGGTTCTTGATCCTGATCGTATACTGGTGAAAGACGTGTTTCGTGCCATCCTGTTCGGACGGCGTCCGGATGCCGGGGGACGCCAGATAGTGATTATACAATAAGGCGTTACTCCTGCGCTTTCTGTTGTATTCGTCGATATGCCGGAGCTTGACGCGGATGATCGCCGCCTGCATTTCATCGAGCCTGCTGTTGAACCCGACATCGTCGTGATAATAGCGCACGCGGCTCCCATGGTTCCGGAGGCTCTGAAGGCGCTCGGCCATTTCCTGATCATCGGTGATCACCATGCCGCCGTCTCCGTATCCGCCCAGGTTCTTGCTCGGGAAAAAACTGTAGCAGCCGAGGTCGCCGATGGCGCCGGTCTTCTTTCCGCGGTACTCGGCGCCGAAGGATTGGGCGCAATCTTCTATGACGCGAAGTCCATGCTTCTTCGTGATATGCATGATCCCGTCCATGTCCGCGGGCTGGCCGTAAAGATGCACCGGGATGATGGCCTTGGTCTTTTGGGTAATCGCAGCCTCAATTTTTGTCTCGTCCATGTTGAACGTGCCGGGATGGATGTCCACAAAGACCGGGGTCGCGCCGATGTAGGACACGGCCTCCGCCGTGGCGATGAACGTGAACGGCGTGGTGATCACCTCGTCGCCGCGCTTGATCCCCGCAGCGAGGAGCGCAAGGTGCAGGGCGTCGGTTCCGGAGGCGACCGCTACGGCGTGCTTTACGCCGTGGTATGCGGCGATCTCCTTTTCGAGTTCCCTTCCCTGCGGGCCGAGAATGAACTGGGTTGTCTGCATAACGCCAAGGACGGCGTTGTTGATCTCTTCTTTGATCGTTTCATACTGGATCTTCAGATCCACCATGGGAACTGCCATGATACGCGAAACTCCTCTCTATGATACGGGAATGAAGCCGGTTATGCCTTTTTGTATATTATTCGTGATGGTCTGTGCAAGCGCCAGGGCCCTCCTGCCCTCAATACCGGATACCATCGGCCGGGCGCCGTTTCGGACGCTCTGCACAAATGCCTGTATTTCATCCGCCAGCGTATCGCGCCTTTCGACCGCGATGTCATTCGCGGCCAGTGACGGGACCGGCCCGGCCCCCCTGCGGGAGACCGCCGCTTTCTGCGCCTGGAAATCGGAGAGGAACATGCTTTCTCCGTCGAACACGCGAAGCACGCGCTTTTTCTCGTCCGAGACCCTGCTTGCCGTGATATCGGCGATGCACCCATTCACAAAAGCGATCCTCGCCGTCGCCATGTCTATTTCGCGGGTAATGACCGACGCGCCCGCGGCGCTGACCTCCTTCGGAGACGAACCGGCAAGGCTCATCACGATATCGAGGTCATGGATCATAAGATCGAACACCACATTTACGTCCGTACACCGGACCGTGAACGGGGCGGTCCGCTCCGCAGTCAGATACCGGGGCGATTTGAGCATCGGACCAATCGCGGTGACCGCGGGGTTGAACCGCTCGATATGCCCGGCCTGGAGGATCGCCCCCTTCCGGCCGGCGAGCTCGATCAATTCATCGGCCTGATCAACCGTTGCGGTTATGGGCTTTTCAAGCAGGATGTGAACGCCTTGTTCGAGAAACCGCTTCGCAACTTCATAGTGCAGGACCGTGGGCACGACAATGCTCACCGCGTCGACCTGATCTATTAATTGAGATGAATCGGAAAATGCCTGTGTTTTCAGCTTTCCCGCAATCTCAGTTGCGCGACCGAGATCGGGGTCTACGATACCAATAAGCTCCGCATCCTGCAAGGCCGCGTATTTTTCCGCATGGAACCTTCCCAGATACCCCACACCGATCACCCCGACTTTCAGGCGCTTCATGCGAAGCCCCCGCTTTGCCCGATGCCGACAATGCAGATGCCGGCGCGCTCAGCCTCGGTAGCGACGGTTTCCCGGTCGAACAGGATCGTTTTCCCCGCCTCGATCGCAAGGCACGCCGCCTTTACTTCCTCCATCGTTCTTACAGTTTGCAAGCCGACTGCGGGAAGGTCGAACCGCAGGTCCTGCCCGGGCTTGCAGATTTTTACCACAACAGCGCCCTTGCCGCAAAGCCTGCCGCCTCTTCGTATCGCCTCATCGGTCCCTTCGATCGCTTCCACCGCGAGGACCGCCTGGTCTTTAACCACGATCGTCTGGCCGATGTCCAGCCTGCCGATTTCTTTGGCCATCTGCCAGCCGAACACGATGTCCTTCTGTTCGTCCCTGGACGGCTTTTTCTTCGTAAGCGCTCCTTCGGGCGCCAGAAGATTATCAAGAAAGAGCGTCGATTCACGTATCGTGATCCCCTCGGATTCAAGCTCTTCCGCCACAGCGCGCAGGATCGAATCGTCCTTTTTGAACGCCATTTTCGCAAGCAGCGCCGCGCCCCGGAGATCCGGCATGCCGCCGCTGAACAAACGGGTCTTTTTAATGCCGCCGGCCATGAGCGCGTCCTTTACTCCCTGCTCCTGAAAAATGCTGATGAGCTTGCCGAGCTGGCCGACCTTGACCCAGAAAATGCTGTCAACCCACTGCGCCAGCTCCGGCAGGGTCTCCCCCTCATGGGCGACGGCCACCACCCGCATCCCCTTTTGCTTCGCGGCTCGGGCGAAGGCGAAGGGAAACGTCCCGTTTCCCGCGATTAAACCGATCGTATTCATATCATGTTCATTCGACTCATGAGCCTGCCGGATGATCTTTCCTACCTCGTGATCCCGCGTTTTGAAGAACGGATGAATTCCACCAGGGCGTTGACTTCCGGGGAATCGGGGAACTCTGCAAGCGTTCTTTGGATCGCCTCGTCCTGCGTCAACGCCGAACGAAAGATTATTTTATACGCCTTTTTGAGCGTTGCAATGGCATGATCGGGAAAGCCCTTTCTCTTGAGTCCCACCAGGTTCAAGCCGTAAAGCTGCGCGCGGTTTCCCGCCGCGCTCACATACGGAGGGATATCCAGTGACACCGCGGACTGGCCGCCGATGATGGCATAGGACCCGATCCTCGCGAACTGGTGCACCGCGACGATGCCGCCGAGGATGGCATGGTCGCCGATAACGATATGTCCGCCGAGGGCAACCGAGTTGGCCATGATAATGTTGTTCCCGATCTTGCAGTCGTGGGCCACGTGAGAATAGGCCATGAAAAAATTCTTGTTGCCGATCACCGTTTTTCGGTCTTCCTTTGTCGTGGCGCGGTGAATGGTCGCGCATTCACGGATCACATTGTCGTCGCCGATGACCAGATACGTTTCTTCATTTTTATATCCAATGTCCTGGGGCGGCGTCCCGATGCTGGAAAAGGAAAATATCTGGTTCCGCTCGCCGATCGTGGTCCAGCCTTCGATCAGGACATGGGGCCCGATTTTCGTGCCCCTGCCTATGGCCACATGCTCGCCGATGACCGAATAAGGGCCGATCTCGGCTCCCTCCCCGATACGGGCATTCGGATGCACGATCGCCGTTGGATGTATGTTCACCTTGTTCTCCAAAATATTCTGCATCCTATTTATCCGCGACCATCGCCATTAATTCCGCCTCGGAAACAACGGCGCCGTCGACAAGCGCCTGCGCTTTAAGACTCATGACGGTGGAGCGCT
>DASWAB010000159.1:0-5138 GCA_036391375.1 Nitrospirota bacterium | reverse complement strand
GGCCCCTGAGCGCGCTGACCAGAGAACCCGCGAATTCGCCGGCGGATGAATTCGCTTCCGCCTCGTGGAGGAGCCGGAATGCTTCCGTCCGGCTTATGGGTCTTGTATCGAGGAGCCCGGACCGGATAACGCCTTCCGCTTCGAGGCGGGAAAGTATCTGATATATCACGTCGTCTTCGACGGCAATGTAGGTGGCTGCGCCTGCAGGAGAAAGCAAGGAAAGGAAAATGACGAGGAATCCGAGAAGGCGGCCGCTTCGCAGTAAACGCGGCAGCAGTGTTGTGTGTTTGCTGCGGAAAGAACGCCGGGAGCAGTAAGAACAGCTTCTTGTCGAGTCTTGCAAGCGGCCTGCCTCCGTTCGCAGTCGAGTAAACTCCGCGCTCAATTCTTATAATAATCCATCCCTATTATAGAGCCGGCGCCGGGCAATGTAAAGGCAATTTTGAGTGATCTGTTTTGAATTGCGGGTCAGGCAACAACGAAGAATTTATTTCATTTTGGCGAGGCGTTCTTTCGCGATATGGGCTTCGGTCGAGCGGGGATGCTCCTTGATGACCCGGTGAAAATACTCTTTTGCCTTGGCGGCGTTTTTCTCGTTCAGGTACGACAGCCCGATTTTGAGCTTTGCGCCGGCAACCTTTTCGCTCCTGGGGTAGGTCTTGACGAGATGGGCAAAGGCCTCGATGGCCTTGCCGTATTCCTTCTTGGAGTAGTGGCATTCGCCGATCCAGTACTGGGCGCTGTCGGCCTGGCTCGCGTCGGGGAACTGGGCGATATAATTCTGGAACCCGGCGAGCGCAAGATCGAAATTCCCCTTGTCGTAATCGCTCTTCGCCTGACGATAGACCTCCGACGGCTCGGGGGTCTTCTGTGCGGTCTTTCCCTTTTCCGCCGCGGTCCCGCTCGGGCTGTTCGCGATCGCCCCCGCCCCGCCGCTCAAAAGCTTCACTTTCGATTCGAGTTCGTCGATGCGGCCCGAGAGTTCGGCGACTTTAGCGCTCTTGTCGTCGAGCCTCTGCGCGAGCTCGGAGATGCGGAAATTGTTCTCCTCGAGCTTTCCCTGGAGCAATTGGATGTCCGTGGCAAGCTGGTCCGATTTCGCCCCGTAGTCGGCCATCGTTCTCTGGACGTCTGAAGAGCCTTTGACGCTCGCGTCAAGCCCTTCCAGGCGCCGCTGCTGATCCAGCGCGATCGACTTCGCCGTCTTCGCTTCTTCGCGCGCGCCGCCGATGTCGTTCCTCAGCTTGACCAGTTCCGCCTGGGGGGCGCATGCGGCCAGCGGCAGCAGAAGCGCGATCGTGAAAAGGGATTTCATCATCATAGGACTCAAACCTCGGGGTACGGACAGAAGCAGCTACGGGGAGCAACGGGAAACGGAAAGCCGAAGAGAGCGTCCCCCGGCTTTCCGTTTTTCCCTCGACGTTTTGTGTCTTTGTGCCGCTATTCTCCCGACGATACAAAATCGTCCCGCCGGTTCTTCTGCCAGCAATCCTCGGTGCTCTGGCTGCAGACGGGCTTCTCCTTGCCGTAGCTGATGAGCGAGATCCGTTTTGCGGAAACGCCCATATCGGTGAGATACTTCTTCGCGCTTACCGCGCGGCGCTGGCCGAGCGCCTGGTTGTATTCCTTCGTGCCCCGCTCGTCGCAGTTCCCCTCGATCTTCACCTTTGCCTTGGGATGCGCCTTCAGCCACTCGGCGTTCGCCTTCATCACCGCTTTCGCATCGTCGCGAATAAAGGACTGATCGAAGTCGAAATAGACCGGCTGAAGCCCCGGCGCCGCAGCAACAGGCTCTTCCTTTACCGGCGCGGGCGCAGGCTGCTCTTCCTTCACCGGCGCGGGCGCCTCTTCTTTCGCCGGCGCGGGCGCCGTTTCCTTCGGGGTCTCCGGCGTGGTGGTCACCTCCGCCTTCTTGGGGCAGCCCCAGAGCATGAACAAACCAAGCACTGCGATAATGCCGAACACAAAAAAAGTTCTGTTCTTCATACCATCCTCCTTAATATACGTAATAATATAATCGTTTTTAAGAGCGAAGGGAAAAGCGCGACAAGGACTATCAAAGCATGCCGCTGCGCTTTGATGGAGATTACCATAGCACACAACCGTCCCCCTTGTCAACGGAGAAGTCAGCAAAAAAGGGCGGTAAATGCGATTGTGACGCAAATCACAATATCAGGAGGCGGTCGCGGCGACGGTTCCCGCGTTCAGAAAACACTGCGGGTCCTCCGCCAGGAAATCATCCTCGCCCCGGGAGCGCGCGTATGCGTAGGCGATCGCCCTGCATCCGCGGCAGTTCGCCCACCTGCTGCATTCGCCGCATTTTCCCCGGTATCTGCTGCGGTCCCTCAGCGCCGCCAGGACCGGCGACGCGGCCCATATCTCACGAAGCGAATCGTTTCGCACGTTGCCGAGGCGAATCGGCATTCTCCTGCAGGGCGAGATGTCTCCGTTGGAGTGGATCGTCAGCCCCGACACGCCGGCCGCGCACCCGCTGACCGCGACGTCGCCCGCATCGCGATTCGACGCCGTTTTCATCTGTGACGCGACGGGGTCGCCGGTCACAAGCTCGAGTCCTTCGATCTCAAGAGACAGCAGGGACGCGTACAGCTCTTTCACGCGGTCAGGCGCGAGCATGCTCTCCAAAAGCGAGAGCCCCTTTCCGGAAGGGACGAGCCGTGAGAACCCGACCCGCCTTGCGCCCGCATGAGCGCCGAACGCCACGATCTTCTTTGCGTGTTCGGCGTTGAGTTCCGAAAGCGTGACGTTCAAGGTGACGGGCAGGCCGGCGTTGATGAGCCGCTCAACCCCCGCCGCGGCAGCCGCGAAACTTCCCGCGCCGCGGATGGAGTCATGCGCATCCTCGGGGCCTTCGATGCTGACCTGCACGCCGCTGACGCCGAGTTCGGCGAGCATCTTTGCCCGCTCTCTGCTTACGAGCGCGCCGTTCGTGAGGAGAAAGACCGCAAAGCCTTTGTCCCTCAGCTCCCGTAAAATCTCGAAGAGGTCGCTTCGCAGGAACGGCTCGCCGCCGGTTATGTTGAAGCTCGGAGAAAAACTGACGGCGTGCGCCTCCGACCAGTCGTTGAGCATATCGGAAACTTCGGCGATGACGCTCCTGATCTCGGGCAGGCCCATCTCATCGCCGCTTTGTCCGTCCTGGTAACAGTGCCTGCACCGGAGGGTGCATCGTTCGGTAAGATGCAATTGGATAAAAAATTCAAAAGGGTTGTTCGTCGACATAGGGTATGATGGTTTTCGATGATTGAAATGATAAAGCGGACCGGCGGAATGGGAACCAATGTTTCAGCACAGCTTCGTTCGGCCTTTCCGCCGGTTTTGTTTTGTTGCTGACCAGCAACATTAGCTCTTTCAGCCCTTTCATTTGTGGCATACCCCGCCAGGATTAAGCTTCGCCGCCTGTTTCATGGCGTTCCAGTAGGCGGCCTCCTTGAGAAGGGCTTCCTTGCTCACGGTCTTTTTCATCCTGCTTTCACCTCCTTTCCGATCGGATAGAGTTAATGATAGCATAAAAAAACAGCCGAGGAGCCAGGAGAAAACGCCTCTTCCGCGACGTAAACAATACTAAGGGAGGAGGCTGCCCGTCAATGAGCCGGCTGCTTCCTGATCTATCATCCACGTTACACTGCCGCGCACAGGCTCGATGAGACCGGCAGGATACTGTTTCGGATTGCCGTTCTCCAGGATCTCATGCACGACCCCGGCCTTCGCGCGTCCGGCGGCGAGGAAGAGGACCTTCGCGGCGTGGTTCAACACGGGGAGCGTGAGGGTCACCCGGTTTCGTTTCGCAGGTTCGAGATACACCGGCGCGGCAAGCCGCTTTTTTTCCCGCAGGACATCGCTGCCGGGAAAAAGCGACGCCGTATGCCCGTCTCCGCCGGCGCCGAGAATCATGAGGTCGAAAGCGGGAAATGAAACCGCTCCAAAGTGCGAGCGGATGCCCTGTTCATATTGTTCTGCCGCCCGTCCGGGCTCCTCTTCTCCCGCGATGCGGCGGATGTTTTCAGCCGGCGGGGAAACCTTCGACAGAAAGGCGTCAAAGGCAAGTCTGAAGTTGCTTTCCGGGTGCGTCGGAGGCACGCAGCGTTCATCGGCCCAGAACACAAGCACCCGTTTCCAATCGATTTCATCCCGATACGGGAATTGGCCGAGAAGGGAGTAGAGGCCCTTCGGCGTTGAGCCGCCGGAAAGTGCGACGGCAAACGTCTTGTGCGAAGCGATGGCCTCTTTTGAAAGGGAAACGACTTCACCAGCGGCGGCAAGACTGAGCGCATCGAGGTCTTTAAACACCCGGACTTCCCGGCGGAGGCCCCTGTTCACAGCGGTCCCCATGCGCGGCCGTCGTGCTCGATCAGACGCATCGCCGCATCCGGACCTGCCGAGCCCGCCGCATACAGGGGCATGCCTTCCGGCGTCAATGACGACTCAAGGCGCTCGATCGCCGGCGTGAGCGCTGACCACGCAAGCTCCACGCTGTCTTCCCGCATAAACAGCATATGGTCGCCCAGCATGCAGTCCAGGAGCACCCATTCGTAGGCGTCGAGCGACAGCCCGCGGGGGTAGGAATAGGTCATCTGAACGGGGCTGAGACAGACCTTCGTGCCCGGCTGCTTGGTCTGGAACGAGAGGCTCATGCCTTCATCGGGCTGTATCCTGAGCACGATCGTGTTTGCCTCGATCGGTCCGCTCACGGAATCGGGGAACATGGAGTGGGGCACTTCCTTAAAATGAACGGAAATCTCGGTTTTCCGGCTCGCAAGCCGCTTGCCCGAACGCAGATAGAACGGCACCCCCTGCCAGCGCCAGTTGTCCACGAAGACCTTCAGGGCGGCAAAGGTCGGCGTCACCGACCCGGGGGCGACCCCCGGCTCTTCGCGGTAAGCGGGAACTTCCTGTCCGTCGACTATGCCCTTCGCGTACTGGCCGACGACGACGTGATTGTCCTGCGACTCAATGGAAATTCTCCTCAGGGAACGGAGGACCTTCGCCTTTTCGTCCAGGACCCGGTCGGCAATGAACGCGGCGGGCGGTTCCATCGCCATGAGGCAGAGCAGTTGAAACACGTGGTTCTGGAACATGTCGCGGATCACTCCCGCTTTTTCGTAGTATCCCGCGCGATG
>DASWAB010000158.1:0-2633 GCA_036391375.1 Nitrospirota bacterium | reverse complement strand
GTCCTTGATCAGGGTGACGTCCGACGCTTCGATGGCCACGTCCGTGCCTGTGCCGATGGCGATGCCCACGTCCGCCTGGGTCAGGGCGGGCGCGTCGTTGATCCCGTCCCCGACCATCGCCACGATGCGACCCTCGGCCTGAAGTTTTTTTACCATGTCCATCTTGTCCTGCGGAAGCACTTCAGCCATTACGCGCGTGATGCCAAGCTCGTCTGCGATGGACTCTGCCGTTCTGCGGTTGTCCCCCGTGAGCATGACGACCTCGAGGCCGATGCTTTTCATCTCGGCGACCGCCTCTTTCGAGTGTTCCTTGGGCGTGTCCGCGACCGCGATGATGCCCGCCGCCTTCTTGTCAACGGCGACCAGCATCGGCGTTTTTCCATGGGCCGAAAGGCCTTCAGCCTGTGAGAGGAGTTTTTCGAAATCAATATTCTTTGCGGTCATGAGCCGCTCATTGCCAAGGATGATTTCCCTGCCGTGAACCATTGCCCGAACGCCGTGGCCCGGCAGGGCCTCGAATTCGTCAGCCTGCTCAAGGGCAAGGCCGTCCTGCTGCGCCCTGCGCACGATCGCCTCGCCGAGCGGGTGCTCCGATCCCTTTTCCGCGGAGCCGGCGAAGAAGAGGATCTCTTTTTCGCTTATGCCGTTCCGAACAACGTCCGTTACCTGCGGCTCCCCGCGCGTGAGGGTGCCGGTTTTGTCGAGCACGATGGTGTTGATCTTCTGGGCGTGTTCGAGGCTCTCGGCGTTCTTGAACAGGATGCCCTGCTCGGCGCCCTTGCCGGTGCCGACCATGATGGCCGTGGGCGTCGCAAGCCCCATGGCACAGGGGCAGGCGATGATGAGCACGGCGATGAAGTTCACGAGCGCGAGGGTAAATTTTGTGTCAGGGGGGCCGAAAATATACCAGAGGGCGAAGGTGATGAGGCCTATCGAGATAACGGCGGGGACGAAGATGCTCGAGATATAATCCGCAAGGCGCTGGATCGGCGCCTTGGAGCCCTGGGCCTCCTGGACCATGCGGATGATCTGGGAGAGCATCGTGTCCCTTCCGACCTTGGTCGCCTCGAAGGTGAACGCGCCGGCCTTGTTGATCGTTGCGCCGATGACCGTGTCCCCTGTTTTTTTCTCAACGGGCAGGCTCTCGCCCGTCAGCATGGATTCGTCCACCGAGGAAGACCCGCTCCGGACGACGCCGTCAACAGGGACCTTCTCTCCCGGCCTGACCACGATGAGATCTCCGGCCTCCACTTCCTCTATCGGGATGTCCTGCTCTCTGCCCTCGCGGATGGCGCGGGCCGTCCGCGGCTGGAGCCCCATCAGTTTCTTGATCGCTTCGCCCGCCCGGGTCTTGGCGCGTGCCTCCAGGTATTTTCCAAACAGGATCAGGGTGATAATCACCGCCGAGGTGTCGAAATACGCGCCGCCTTGGCCCGCGTAATGGCCCAGGACGGACGGGAAGAACGTGAGGACCGCGCTGTAACCGTAGGCCGACGAGGTCCCGACGACCACGAGGGTGTTCATGTTCGTGCTGCCGTGTTTGATCGAGGCCCATGCGTTCTGGTAGAAGTGGCGCCCCGCCCAGAACTGGACCGGCGTCGTGAGGAGGAACAGGATGAACCACAGGGTCCGGCGCGGGACGATCGTGACGAAGGGGAGCATGTCCTGGAAACTGCCGATGAGGATAAGGGCGGAGAGGGCGGCGCTCACGATCAGCTTCGTCCTCAGCTCCGACAGCTCCCGTTCGCGCGCCTCTTTCTCGATGTCGAGCGCGGACCGGCCTTCCGCCTGCTGCGGAAGCCGGAACCCGGACTTTTCAATCGTTCTTCGGATATCGCGCAGCCCGATTTGGCCGGGGACGTACTCCACCGAGATCGTCCCGGACGTCGCGTTTACCGCGGCCTTGAGCACCCCGTCGATGGACGCCGCGATTCTCTCGAGTTCCTGCACCCGGGAAACGTCGAGGTCGAGAACCGGGATCGCGACCGTTTCAGTGACCGCCCGGTAGCCGAGCTCGTTGATGCTGGAGATGAATTGGTCCAATCCGACCGACGACGGGTCGAATTCCACGACCGCCTTCTCATTCGCAAAGTTGACATTCGCGTTCTTTACGCCCGCAAGCTTCGCAATGTCTTTCTGGATCGCTGCCGCGCAGTTCACGCAGGTCATGCCCTTGACGGGAATAACGGCTTTCTTGGTTTCCATGACGGTATTTTACCACGAAGACGGACCGACATAAAGGGGGAAGGAGAAGACGGACCGGAGAATAGAACGTTTTTTGGCTGCGCATGCACAAAGAGGCGTCATCACCCCCGCTCCCACAATGCAGCCGCCGCCGTTGCCGGAGATCGACGACACCTGCCGTGCGCTTTCACGCGGATTCTCTGCGCTCCTCTCCCGATCTTCGGTCGCTTCCTCTTCTCCGGTCAGGCTTCGGGTAGTTTCGGTCAGTGAAGCGTCTTCGATCCTTGTTTGCTCTGCGGTCTTTTTGAGACCGGCGCTCCTTTTGCAGCAATTCAAAGAGGAGGTCGAGCAGCTCCTCCCTTCTTCCCCCGATCTGCTGGTGAGGCGCTGCCGCGGACGGCGCTGTTTTTTTCCCTTCGGGTTGATAATCGGAAACGAGAGACACGAAT
>DASWAB010000157.1:0-3859 GCA_036391375.1 Nitrospirota bacterium | reverse complement strand
GTCGTTGCGGGATGGTTTTTTTATCTCTCCGAGATGTTATGCGCGGGTCGGCTGGGAGGGCGGCAAGCGGTAATAATGCAGAGGAAGGAGGAGTGAGGCAGTAAAATTCTCTGAAGCCAAATAACCGCTTGACAGGAGTTGTCCCAATATGCTAAATTGTTAGCACTCTACCACGATGAGTGCTAATACGGCGTTTCTGTAATATAAATAGCAGGGTAGCGCCATGGAATTAGACGAAAGAAATAAAAGGGTTTTGCAAGCCGTAATAGACAGCTATATTGCAAGCGGCTCGCCCATCGGCTCCTCGGTGCTGGTCAGGCGGTACGATTTCGGCGTGAGTTCGGCCACGCTCAGGAACATCATGGCCGAGCTCGAAGAGCTGGGATATCTGACCCATCCCCACACGTCGGCCGGCAGGATCCCGACGGACTTCGGATACCGATATTACATCGACAGCCTCATCAGCGTCGAGAACGACGGCGACGATATCGAAGACCACCTGCGGGAGGCCCCCCGGCTTCAGGGCGATGATCTCCATGAGCTGATGGAAGAGGCAAGCCGTTTCCTCGCGGCGCTTTCGCACTGCGCGGGAGTCGTGGTGGCGCCGTCGGAGCCCGAGACGCAGTATAAACATATAGAGTTCGTGCGCCTGCGGGGCAGACAGGCGCTCATCATTTTCGTGACAACGACGGGAATCGTCCAGAACAAGCTTGTCGATCTCGACGACAGTATCCGGCAGCAGGACCTGAACCGGTTCAGCTCCTATCTCAATGAAGAGCTTGCCGGCCGGACGCTGGCCGAGGTGCGGCGGCGTCTGATCGAGAAGATGGAGGAAGAGAAGCTTCTTTTCACAAAACTGATGGACGAAACCTATCGGGCCAGCCAGGAAGTTCATGAGCGGGAAAGCGAGATGGTGTATATCGGGGGCGCGTCCCAGATGCTGGAAAGCCCCGAGTTCGCAAGCGTGGAAAAGATGAAGGCGCTGCTCAAGGCATTCGAAGACAAGTACAAACTGCTCAGGCTCCTCGACCGGAGCGTTGCGGCCCGGGGCATCAAGGTCTTTATCGGGACCGAGAACCCCTTCTTCGAAATGCAGGAGTGCAGCCTGGTCGTGGGAAACTATAAAGCGGCGGAGAACGTGGTGGGCACCCTGGGCGTGATCGGGCCCACGAGGATGCACTACAAGCAGGTAATCCAGGTGGTGGACTACACGTCGAAGCTCCTTTCGAAGCTTCTGGAAGAGCGGTTTCAGCGGGGGATCGAGCCATGAGCGGCGAGTTTGACGAGGTTCGGGAGGAAGACAAAGAGGTCCCTCCCGAAGGGGAAGAGGGGGCCGCGGCGCGGCAGTTGCAGCAGGCCCTTGAACAAAAGACGAAGGAGGCCGCGGCGGCGCATGACAAGTACCTTCGCGCGGCAGCCGACTTCGATAACTACCGCAAGCGCATGCAGCGAGACCTTGCGGAGTTCCGGAAGTACGCAAACGAGCAGATGGCGCTGGAGCTTCTGAGCGTTGTCGATCATCTCGGGCTTGCGCTCAAGCACGCAGGGGAGACGGGTGAGACCGTCCAGGGTCTGCGTGAAGGCGTGGAACTGGTATATAAGCAGCTTCGCGACGTGCTCGATAAGTTCGGCATCAAGCCTTTTCCCTCCGAGGGGCAGCCCTTCGACCCGGCCCGGCATGAGGCGATGCTGCAAGTGGCCACCGACGAAGTCCCGGAGAATACGGTGGTGCAGGTAATGCAGGAGGGGTATTTATACAACGACAGGGTCCTGCGCCACGCAAAGGTAGGCGTGTCGAAGAAATCGGGACCGCCTGCAAAAAAAACAGGGGCAGCGGACAAAGAAAAAGAAGGTGAAGAGGCATCATAAGTCTATCAATTGTATAACCATTGCAATCCAGCAAGGAGGATATCATGGCAAAAGTGATAGGAATTGACCTGGGAACGACCAACTCATGCGTTGCGATCATGGAGCACGGGGAGCCGGTCGTCATCCCGAACTCCGAGGGGAGCCGGACCACGCCGTCCGTGGTGGCCATCACCGAGAGCGGCGAGCGGCTTGTGGGCCAGATCGCAAAACGGCAGGCGATCACGAACCCGGACAATACCATATTTTCGATCAAGCGCCTCATCGGCAGAAAGTTCGATTCTTCCGAGGTGCAGGAGGCGATGAAGCACCTGCCGTACAAAATCGTAAAAGCGTCGAACGGCGACGCGCACGTGGAGATCCGCGGCAAGGTGTACAGCCCCGCCGAAGTTTCCGCGATGATTCTGCAGAAGATGAAGCAGACCGCCGAGGACTTCCTGGGCGAGAAGGTGACCGACGCGGTCATTACGGTCCCCGCGTATTTCAACGACAGCCAGCGCCAGGCTACGAAAGATGCGGGCAGGATCGCGGGCCTGAACGTGCTCCGCATCATCAACGAGCCCACGGCGGCGTCTCTGGCGTACGGCCTTGACAAGAAGAAGGACGAAACCATCGCCGTGTACGACCTCGGCGGCGGCACGTTTGATATTTCCATCCTGGAACTCGGTGAAGGCGTGTTCGAGGTGAAGTCCACGAACGGCGATACGTTCCTGGGCGGCGACGACTTCGACGACCGGGTGATCCGGTGGCTGGTCGATGAGTTCAAGAGGGACCAGGGCATCGATCTCAGCAAGGACAAAATGGCGCTCCAGCGTCTGAAAGAGGCGGCCGAGAAGGCAAAGTGCGAGCTGTCCACGGTCATGGAGACCGAGATCAACCTGCCGTTCATCACCGCCGACGCGAGCGGGCCCAAGCACCTTTTATTCAAACTGTCTCGCGCGAAGTTTGAGCAATTGGTCGATGAGCTCATCAGAAAGAGCGTCGAGCCTTGCAGGAAGGCCCTTTCCGACGCAGGCAAGACCACGGAGCAGATCAACGAAGCGGTCCTGGTGGGCGGCCAGACGCGCACCCCGAAGGTGATTGCCGCGGTGAAGGAGTTTTTCAAGAAGGAGCCGCACCGCGGCGTGAACCCCGACGAGGTCGTGGCGATCGGCGCGGCCATCCAAGGCGCGGTGCTGACCGGCCAGGTGAAGGATGTGCTCCTCCTCGATGTCACCCCGCTTTCCCTTGGCATTGAGACCCTCGGCGGCGTGGCCACGAGGCTCATCGAGCGGAACACCACGATCCCGACCAAGAAGAGCCAGATATTTTCGACTGCTTCGGACAGCCAGACCGCCGTGTCCATTCATGTGGTGCAGGGCGAGCGCGAAATGGCGGCGGACAATAAAACGCTGGGCCGGTTCGAGCTGGTCGGCATTCCGCCGGCCCCGCGCGGCATACCGCAGATCGAGGTGACCTTCGACATCGACGCGAACGGCATCGTGCATGTCATGGCCAAGGACCTGGGCACAGGCAGGGAGCAGTCCATCAAGATCACGGCGTCTTCGGGCATGAGCAAGGAGGATATCGACAAAGCCGTGAGGGAAGCCGAGTCGCACGCGGCCGAGGACAAGAAGAAAAAGGAAGTTGCCGAAGCGAAGAACGAGGCCGACACCCTTGTCTATTCGGTGGAAAAGTCCGTTGCGGATTACGGCTCCAAGCTGACCGACGCGGAGCGCGAGGACATCCGGAAGGCTATCGAGCAGGTCAAGAGCGTGAAGGACGGCGCCGACGTTGAGGCCATCAAGAAGGCGGTGGCCGAGCTTTCGAAGGCGTCGCACAAGCTTGCCGAGGAGGTCTACTCCAAGATGAGCAAGGAGCAGGGGGCCGCTGGAGCGGGCGCGGCGGGCGGCGCTTCCCAGGGCGGCGACGGCAAGAAGCCGGAGGAGAAAGTCGTCGACGCCGAGTTCGAGGAAGTGGACAAGGACAAGAAGTAGCAATTGCAGCCGTCCAA
>DASWAB010000156.1:0-4091 GCA_036391375.1 Nitrospirota bacterium | reverse complement strand
CTCGCCTTCGTGGTTCGACTGGAAGAACGAGACCTCCACCCCGAGTTCTGCGGCGAGCGAGGCGAGGCGGCCGTTGATGTCGTCGAGCGTGAAGGTCCCGTAGATCTCCGGTTCGCGCTTGCCCAGCAGGTTCAGGTTCGGACCATGTATGACCAGGATTTTCATGTCATCAACCGTAAAAAAATAAAAAACTGCCTGAGGCAGTTTCAGATTCAAGAGAGGAACCGAGAGAAAAACGGTTCTTTCAGAACTCCCGGAGCAACCGTGGCGCCGACATTCTGAGAAGGAACCTCCCCTTGCCGAAGTTCCCCTCGGGCTTGATGATGAGTACGAAAAAATATTCATCATTCAGCCTGCGCAGCATGATCATCGCCTTTTCTGCGATCACGGTCACCTCTTTGGTGGAGCCCAGTTGGGCTGTCTGCGATCCTTTCTCGATCTCCTTGAGAAGCGCGGCATATTCCACGGTCATGGACTGGATGTCCATCTCGTCGCTCACGGAATACTCTTCCACCGGGATGCCGTCCAATCCCACGACAAGCGCGCCCAGCGCACCTTCCGTGCCATTGACCACTTCTTTCAGGATATCGGAAAAGGACATTTATTTCTCCTTCTTGATATTCTGGAGCCAGGATTCGAGGCGGGCGATCGTTTCCTTTTTGCTCGCCTTCAAGGGCGTCGGCGCCGCATGCATGCCCCCGGCCTTTGCACCAAACGGCTCAGGCCCCGTCTTCGGCGGCGCATACTCCCCCGGCTCGAAATCCGTCGAGAAGGGTTCGGAGCGCGGGACATATTCACTGGCAGGAGACGATGCGAATATGTCGAATCCGGCCGGCTTCCCCGACTCAGAAGGTTTTTCCTCTTCGGGAGCGGGCGCCTGTTCACCGGGCCCGGCGCGAAGCTCAGCTGAGGCCGCCGTCTGTTCCCCGTCAGCCGGCGGAATATATTCGTTCGCCTCTGCGAAAATATTCGTATCCGATACTTTTAATTCCTTCGCCTCTTCGGCCGGCCCGACCGCTGCGGAACCCGCCCCCCCCGCCATGCTTCTTACCCGCTCCAGCTTTTCTTTCAGGCCCCTGTTTTCAGGTTTGTCGGCCAGCATCCGTTCATAAATGTCGATCGCCTTTTCGTAGAAGCCCTGGGCGATGTAAAGCTCCGCCAGGGTATCAGTCGTAAAATCGTCCGATTTTTCGGAGGCCTCTTCCTGCGGTTCTGCGGGAACTGGCTCGGGGAATCCGGAGGAGGTCTCGGCTTCTATTTCTGCCTCGACGATATCGATTTCGTCCAGGACGCCCGCAGCGGACGCTAATGGCTCTTCTGCTCCCGGCTCCGTAAGCATTTCCGCGGCAGACGGGATATGCACGGCAACCGGCTGCTCCGTCTCGATTTGACCGGCCTCCGCAAAGCCCGTTTCCGTGAGTTCTTCAACCGGAGGCGTTGTTATCGTCTTTTGGTCTCTTTCCTCCAGAAAATCGAAACCAGGGGCGTTCGGTTCAGGCTCAGGGGCCGGCTCCTCCAGCGGTTCTATCGCCAGCACTTCCTCCGCCTCTTCTTCTGCCGGCCCTGGGGAAGCGGCCCCCCATGCCGTTTCGGCTTGCGCAACCGTCTCCGGTGCTCCCGGAGAGGCAATCGAAGCCGCTGCCGTTCTTTCTTCCCTCACCTCTTCCGTTCCTGCCTTCCCGGGAGAAGTGTCCGGCCGGGGGTACTCGGCAGTCGTTGCGGCGGCAGAAATCTGTTCGGGCGGCGCCTTTGGTTTCGTCTGCTCAGGAGAAGTCGCCGGAGTTTCAGGCTTTCCCGCCTTTCCGGGAGATGGCCGGGACTTCAAAAGATGGAGTCTCGGCTTGACATCACGGCCCGCCTCAAGATCCGAAATCAGCGAAGCGAGCTCTGCATCGCGCGGGTTGAAAGAAAAAACGGTCTTGTAATGTTTCAGCGCCTCATCCGGCCTGCTCTGGAGCGCGCACAGGTCGCCCAGTTTTCTCTGGGCAAGCAGATTGTCCGGAATGGCCTTTACGACCTCTTCGAATTCTTTCTGAGCGCCTGCGAAATCTTCCGTTTCAAGCAGGAGTTTGCCTAAGATCGAACGCGCAGTGACATAGCCTGGATTGTTCTTGAGCCCCTCCGAAAGCACATAGATAGCCATTTCGATGTCCCCAGCCTTTTTGTACTCTTCCGCAAGCGGAACAAAAAGTTTTGACTTGGGGTCTTTAGAAACACGCTCCGTCAGCTTGGCTATTTCGGAGGTCTCTTTATTCATAGAATTTTCTTGTCATTTCAAACTGATGCAAAAAAATTTTACCAAAAACAGCACTCTAAAGTCAAGGCAATACTTTGATCGGGGTTTGCTCTTATCGCTGTTTTTTGTTCGTGCTGCAAAACCGGGGAGGCCTTTCAGGCTCCTGCCCGCGCCAGATATTTGTTCAGGTCGATCTTCAGGCCACTCGGCTCAATGGTGGCAACCGGCGAGCGCTTGTACTTCCCACGCCCCATATCAAGGAGGCTTACCTCCTCCTGTTCCGTGCCGTCGAACGTCTTGAGGAGCAGCACGCGGGGACGCAGCAGGTCACGCGTCTGGTGCAGAACAAGCCCGAGTTCGCCGGTGTCAAGCTTAAGGACCGTGCCGATGGGAAAAATGCCGATCATATTGGCAAACGCCTTTATGAGAACAGGATCAAAAGTGGTGCCGCCCTGCTTGAACAGGATCCGGATCGCCTGATCGGGAGGGGTCCGCGCGCTGTAGTATACGCGCATGGCAGTAAGGGCGTCGTAAGAGTCGGCGATGGCGACGATCTGCGAGAAAGGATGCTGCCGGGACATACCATCGACCCGGGGATATCCGCTGATGTCATGGCGTCGATGGTGCTCGAATGCGGCCACCATGGCGAGTTTGGTCACTCCGGGGACGTCTGCGAGGGTCAACGCCCCTTCAATGGGGTGGCGCTTGACAAACTCCCATTCCTGGTCCGTGAGCTTTCCCGGTTTATTGATGACTTCCAAAGGAACGTTTATCTTGCCGATATCGTGCAGCAGGCCGGCCACTCCCAGGGCGGCGATCTGGGCTTTCCCGAAGGAAAGGTACGAACCGAGGGAAACAGCGAGGACGGACGTGTTCACGGAGTGGGAAAAAGTGTATTCGTCATACATCTTGATGCTGGTCAAACCCAGGAAAGCGTCCCGGTTGTCCAGGACATTGTCAACCATGGTCTGCACGGTCGTGTTCATTCTGCGCATATTGATCGCCTTGTCAAAATGCACGGCCTGGACCATTTCCTTCACCATGGCGACGGCATCCCCGAATATCTCAACGGCCTTTTTGTTCCCTTCCTTCAGGGCGTTGCTCAACTGCTGGGAAACGTGCAGGCCGCGATGGAGAACGATGTGCGTAATCTGTTCTTCGGCCAGGATGCCGGCGGCGTCTCCGCCGTGGGGAAAGAGAACGGTGTCCTTGCCCATAAGACCGGCGAATTTAATAAGTTCCGACGGCGTGAGGCCCGGCTTGAAGATGATCCCGCCGATGTCCCTGCCGCCCAGTTGTTCCATAAGTTGGGAAAGGGTCTGGTCAAGCGGCACGGACAGCGCCTTAAAAAACAGCTCCCCTCCCATAAGGTAGAACGCGGTCTCGTGCTGGCCCGCCAGCAGGCCATCGATCGTGCCCAGGAGCTTTTCTGCGGATTCAACCAGGAACGGGTGCCCCTCCGGGTAGAGCGCGGCGCTCTTCAGGACAGCCGACAACTGCTGGAACGTGGTCCTGGCCGCGTCGAGCAACTGCTGCTTCGCGAAAAAAGACTGCCTCGCCTCTCCGCGGCTATCTTTTGGTTCGCCCGCCATCACCCTGTCTCCTCCGGATTTCCTCCCTGGCGTGCTGCGCTGCGGCCCGGAGCTCCGCCTGGAGTTTCCGCGGCTTCCACCAGCGGATGCGGTCATATCTTTTCAGGAACTCCCTCGCCGCCGGGCCGCCGATCTTCCCCAAGGACTTGATCGCTTCGTTCGCGAACTCCTGTTCCTTCTTTTTGAGCTGCCGGTCTTGCAGAAACTCCACCAGGGATTTTTCCTCCTCCCTGCCAGCGCCGGAGATGTCTGCAAGACCGCGG
>DASWAB010000155.1:0-3126 GCA_036391375.1 Nitrospirota bacterium | reverse complement strand
GTATGTCATTTTTAACCATGCTTTTATTCAATGCCGGCCGGCGATGCTCCGGCCTGCTGTTTCTCGGTTTTTTGCTGGCGGGATGCGCCCCCTGGGCCGGGCACGGAGTAACCGCCTGTCCTCAGCAGAAGCTCAGGATCGCGGTGCTGCCCGTACGGAGCGAGGTCGGAATCAAGAGCTTGAGGGATATCGAGACGGTCCCGGAATCGACAAAGGCGATCCCCGGCGAAGAAGACCGCATCAGGCAGCGGATGCAGATGGTCACGGAAGACATGACCCGCTCGATGGAGGCCCGACTAAACGCCAGCCCCTATTTTGAAGTCGTTCCCCCCGAACAGGTCGCCGGTGTTTTGGCGGCCCAGACCGTTTCTCCTCCCGGCGCGCCGCTTACGGCTGAGCAAATAAAAAGCATCGGCATGGCGCTGAATGCGCAGGCCGCGCTGACCATCCGGCTTTCCAGTTACGGCCGCTTGAAGAGACGGTGGATTGTGTACCTTATCGGCACGGGGGTCGTGGAAGGAGTGACCGAGGGGGTCGTTGCAGGAGGCGCGACCAAAAATCTGTGGGTGGGTCTGGCGGTGGCCCTGGAGGAGATCGGCCAGGAGATCCTGACCTGGGGCGGCGCATCGTATCTTTTCAACAGGTACTATGCTCCGGTCACGCTCGAAGGGGAATTGGTCAGCGCTTCGGACGGAGCGAAGGTCTGGAGCCATACTGCGTTTGACAGCATCGACCGGAAGGCTCTCAAAAAACTTCCCGAAGAAGAGCAAAAAAAGAAAGAGGCGCAGCTCAAAGTGACCGCGGAGAAGGCGGAGAAGGATCTCGTGGAAAACCTGGAAAAGGCGGCCAGGAAAAATTTGTGGAAAGAACCGCCGCCGCGACCTTCGCCAACCCTGCCCTGACGCCCCCGCCGCGCAGTTGAATAATCTGTTCAGGCCTGAGAAAATAATATGCATGAGAAAAAAGAATATACTTGACAAAAACAGTCAAGTTTGTTATGGTGAGAGTAACGGTATTTATGGATTGAAATTGTCCTGTTTCTGCCCCCGCCGCGCCGAAAGAAGAGCTTCTCCTCCTGCGGGAAGGGCGTTCCGGAGAGGCAAAAACCGCAGTACGTCCTATGAAACTATCCACAAAAGGGAAATACGGGGTGCGCGCGGTCTTTGAAATCGCCCGGCGCCACGGCAAGGGGCCGATCACGATCAAGGAAATCTCCGACCGCCAGGGCATCTCGTTCTCCTACCTCGAGCAGATACTGCACAAGCTGGGGAAGGCCGGCGTGATCGAGAGCGTGCGCGGGCCGGCGGGCGGGTATCTGCTCGCGCGGAAGCCCTCGGAGCTCACCATTGGAGACATCGTCCGGACGCTCGAAGGGCCCATCGCCCTGTCGCATTGTCTCGAGCCGGGCGAATCCGGAGATTGCAATCAGGCGGAAGACTGCGTCGCCAGAATGGTCTGGGTCAGGGTCGGAGCGAAGATTGAAGAGGCGCTCGACAGCATCAGTTTCGACGATCTTCTGCGGCAGCGCCATCAGCAGAAAGAGCCGCCTTTTTTGAAGCCAAGGAAGAAGGCGGCCTTGACAGGGAAGGGGGTATGTTGACGTGAGAAAAGTATATCTCGATCATGCTGCCACGACGCCGGTCCATCCGCAGGTGCTGGAGGCCATGCTGCCGTATTTTTCGGACAAGTTCGGCAACCCCTCGAACCTGCACGATGTCGGCAGGGAAGCGAAGGAGGCCGTGGAGGAGGCGCGGGGGAAGACCGCGTCGCTTATCGGGGCGAGGCCGGAGGAGATATTTTTCACTTCCAGCGGGGCCGAATCGAACAATTTTGCGCTCAAGGGGCTTGTCCAGGCGAACAGCCAGAAGGGCAAGCATATCATCGTATCGCAGATCGAGCATTTTTCCGTCCTCCATCCGGCGAAGACGCTCGAAAAATCGGGGTTCGTTGTCACGTATTTGCCGACGGACCAGCACGGGCTTGTGGACCCGGATGACGTGGCAAAAGCAATCACGAGGGACACCATCCTGGTCTCCGTCATGCACGCGAACAATGAGATCGGCACCATCGAGCCGATCGAGGAAATCGGCAGGATCACGAAGGAGAAAGGCGTCCTGTTCCATACCGACGCAGTCGCAAGCACGGGATGGATTCCGGTTGACGTGAAGACGCTGGGCGTGGACGCCCTCTCGCTCTCCGGCCATCAATTCTACGGGCCCAAGGGGGCGGCCGCGCTTTTTGTGCGCAAGGGCGTGCGGATCAAACCGCAGATCGAGGGGGGCATCCAGGAAGACGGCAGGCGCGCCGGCACCGAGAACGTCCCGGCCATCGTTGGCCTCGGCAAGGCCGCGGAGCTGGCGGCAGCGGAAATTCCGGGGCGGATGAGCTCTCTTGCGTCGCTCCGGGACCATTTGCAGAACGGGCTTATCGGGAAGATCGATCACCTGGTGGTCAACGGCCACCCCGCGAAAAGGCTGCCGCACAACCTGAACATCTCCTTGTGGTACGTGGAGGGCGAGTCCATGCTTTTGTTCCTGAACATGCAGGGGGTCTCGGTCTCGAGCGGTTCGGCATGCACCTCTCGCTCGCTCAAGGCTTCGCATGTGCTCACGTGCATCGGCACGGACGCGGCCGTCGCCAACGGCACGCTGCTCATGACGCTCGGCATGGAAAACACGAGGGAAGATATCGATTACGTGATAGAGAAGCTGCCTCCCATCGTGCAACGGCTGCGGGAGATGTCGCCGCTCTATGAAGACATGATAAAACAGGAAAAAGGAAAATAACGAGGAGGAAGGGTATGGAACAGTACAGTTCAAAAGTGATGGAGCATTTTGCCCAGCCCCATAACGTAGGCGAGATTCCCGACGCGGACGGCGTGGGCACGGTGGGGAATCCCGTGTGCGGAGACGTGATGCGGCTCTACATAAAGGTACAGGACGACACGATCATCGACGCCAAGTTCAAGACCTTCGGGTGCGGCGCGGCCATCGCCACGAGCAGCATGGTGACCGACTTGGTGAAGGGCAAGAGCATCGAAGAGGCCCTCAAGATATCGAACGCCGCGGTGGCGGAGGCGCTGGGCGGCCTGCCCAAGGTCAAGATGCACTGCTCCGTGCTGGCGGA
>DASWAB010000154.1:0-7365 GCA_036391375.1 Nitrospirota bacterium | reverse complement strand
CCGAAGATCGGGACGAGGCTCGACACGGAGTTCATCCGGGGGATGGGGAAGCGGGACAATAATTTCATCATCATTCTGGACATCGACAAGGTGTTCTCCGTCAACGAGCTCGCCCTGGTCCAGGCCACGCAGGAAAAAGCGACCGAGGGCCTCCAAATCAAAGAGGGAATAAACGCGCAATAAGGGGCGCAAACGCAAGCGGGGGGCCGGCGGTTTCCGGTGCGCCGGTCCCGCACAGCGCGGTTCGGAAGGAGAAACGATCATGCTTTGTCTCTTTTTAGCAGGCAACTACATGCTGTCCTGCAGGGCGTTCAGAGAGCCGTACATACCGAGCGCTTTTGAACTCGATGAATACTGCCGGCGCGACCGACATACAATGTGCCCGTTTTATTCCAAGGCAAAAGCGGACAGGCTCCTCATTACGGATGAAGTCAGAGAACAATCGGGAGTTTCTTCATTGCGGTATTCTGAAAAGTAACCGTCCGGGAACTTGGATGCCGCAGAATGCTTTTCCTGCGCGATTTTTGGATCATATTTTCACCACGATCTTGCCGAAGAGCTGTCTGCTCAAAAGCTTCTCGTACGCTTTCTGCGCATCGTTGAAATCGAACACGGAATCAACAACGGTCCTGAGGCGATGGGGAAACAGTTTCAAATACTGGGGCACGGCAGCCTTCGGCCCCACGTAGACGCCGTGGATCGCAATGTTTTTGCCGAACACGTGGCGCAGGGAAAGGGGCGTTTCGTCCCCGCTCGTCGCGCCGAAGGTCACGAGCCTGCCGCCTCTCTTAAGACACGAGAGCGACTTGTTGAAGGTGGCGGCGCCCACATGATCGATTGCAATGTCCGCGAGCCCGCCCTTCGTGATGCGCTTTACGGCCTCGGCGAAGTCTTCTTTCTTGTGATTAATGACGAAATCTGCGCCGAGCGATTGCGCCTTCGGGATTTTCCAGTCGTCGCCCACCGTGGCAATGACCGCGGCGTTAAAGAGCTTCGCCGTTTGAATGAGCGCCGTGCCCACGCCGCTCCCGGCCGCGTGGATGAGGACGGTATCTCCCTGCTTGATGCCCGCGCGGAGCACGAGCGAATTCCACGACGTGGTATAGGTGATGCCGATGCCGGCCGCTTCCTCGAAGGATAAGCCTTCCGGCTTCCTGAAGATATTCTCCGCAGGCGCTTTTACGAATTCCGCCGACACGCCGCTATTCATGACGCCGATGAGGGAGAAGCTGTCGCATTCGTTGTCATGCCCGCTGACGCACCGCTCGCACCGGCCGCACGAAAGCCCGGGAAAGACGATCACTTCATCGCCCGGCTTGATGTGGTGAACGGTCTTTCCCGCTTTTTCGACCACGCCCGAGGCGTCGGAGCCGAAGATGTGGGGCAGCGGTGTCCTGACCGGATAATTGCCGCTCATGACCCAGACGTCGAGATGGTTGAGCGAGAAGGCCTTGACCCGGACAAGCACTTCGTTCTCGTTTATTTCCGGAACCGGAAGACCTCCGCTCTTGATGCCCTGATAGCCTTTCTGTTCGTTATAATAGAGTGCTTTCATGTGCAGGCCTCTTTATTTGCATTGTGCAGACGATCAACGAACCACCGGCTTTACCTTCCATACGGTCTCCGCATATTCTTTCACGGCGCGATCGCTCGAAAACTTTCCCATGCCCGCGACGTTCAGAATGGCGCGCCTGCTCCATTCGTCCTGGTCGCGGTACAACGCGTCCACCCGCTCCTGCGCGGCAACATAGGGGGCATAATCCGCTAACAACAGGAACTGGTCGCCGCGCGCGGTGAGGGCGTCGAAGGCCGGCCGGAAGCGGTCCGGCGCATCGGGCGAGAAATAGCCGCCGGCGATCATGTCAAGCGCCTGCTTGAGTTCCGCGTTCGCGTTATAGACGTTCCACGGATTATAGCCCTGTGCGCGGAGCCCGGCCGCTTCGCCGGCGGTGAGGCCGAAGATGAAGATGTTGTCGGGGCCGACCTCCTCGCGTATTTCGATATTCGCGCCGTCGAGCGTGCCGATCGTGAGCGCGCCGTTCAAGGCGAGCTTCATATTACCGGTGCCCGAGGCCTCGGTCCCGGCAGTCGATATTTGTTCGGAGAGGTCGCAGGCGGGGATGATCTTCTCGGCGTTCGAGACGCTGTAATCGGGGAGGAACACGACCTTGAGCGCGTTTCCCACCGCCGGATCATTGTTCACCACGTCCCCCACGCTGTGGATCAGCTTGATGACGAGCTTGGCCATGGCGTATCCGGGCGCGGCCTTGCCGCCGAAAATCACGGTACGGGGCGCGAGCCCCGCGGCGCGGCCCTCCCGGACGCGGTTGTAGCAGGTTACGATGTGCAACACGTTCAAAAGCTGCCGCTTGTATTCGTGAATGCGCTTGATCTGCACGTCAAACAGCGACGAGGGGTCCACAGCCAGTTTGAGGCGCATCTTGATGATCTCTGCCAGCCGGGCCTTGTTCACGCGCTTCACCTCCAGAAACTGCTTCCGGAATTCGGCGTCTTCGGCGAGCGGAGCGAGTTTTTTGAGCTCTGTGAGGTCGCAGAGCCAATCCTTGCCAATGCGGGCCGTGATGAGCCGGGACAGGGCGGGATTTGCCTGGTGCAGCCAGCGGCGCGGGGTGATGCCGTTCGTGATGTTGATGATCTTTTCCGGGGAGAAACGCTCGAAGTCGGCAAAGATCGTCTTTTTCATGAGATCCGTGTGGATCTGCGACACGCCGTTCACCCGATGGCTGCCGACGCTGGCCAGGTGCGACATCCGCAGCCGCTTGCCGCCTGTTTCATCGACGATGGACATCCGTCTTATAAGCTCGATATCGCCGGGATAGCGATGCCTCACGTCTTCGAGAAAGCGGCAGTTGATTTCATAAATGATCTGGAGGTGCCGGGGAAGGATCGACCCAAAGAGGCCCACGGGCCAGGTTTCGAGCGCTTCGGGCATAAGCGTATGGTTGGTGTAGGAAAAGGTGCGCCGCGTCAAGTCCCAGGCGTGGTCCCAGTCGCAATGATGAACGTCGATCAGCACCCGCATGAGCTCGGGTATGGCGATCGATGGATGCGTATCGTTCAACTGAATGGCGACCTTGGCCGGCAGTTCATCGAGATTCGGATGATACTTGATGAACCGGCGCATGATGTCCTGGAGCGACGCGCAGACGAAGAAGTATTGCTGCTTGAGCCGGAGCTCGCGGCCCATCTGGGTGGTATCGTCGGGATAGAGCACCCGCGAAAGGTTCTCCGACTCGTCCTTGTCCTCCACGGCCTTGATGTAGTTTCCCTCGTTGAAATACTTGAGGTTGAAGTCGCGCGACGCCTTCGCGGCCCACAGGCGCATGTTGTTCACCGTGCCGGTATCGTAGCCGGGCACGGGCGTGTCAAAGGCCATGGCCATCACGTCTTCCGTATCAACCCAGTGGAACCGGATGATTCCCTGCTCGTCCCTGACCTGCACCACGCGTCCGCCAAACTTCACGGGAAAAAGGACCTCGGGACGGGGGAACTCCCACGGATTGCCGTACCGCAGCCAGTTGTCGGGATGCTCGATCTGATAACCGTTCTCGATGCGCTGGTTGAACATGCCGTATTCGTAGCGGATGCCGTAGCCGTACCCGGGCAGATTGAGCGTCGCCAGGGAATCAAGAAAACAGGCGGCAAGCCTGCCGAGCCCGCCGTTGCCCAGGGCCGCGTCGGCTTCGAGTTCGGTGATCCGCTCGATGTCCAGCCCCAGTTCTTCAAGGGCATAACGACATTCGTCGTAAATCCCCAGGTTGAGGAGGCTGTTCGCGAGCAACCGCCCGGTCAGGAACTCCAGGGAGAGGTAATAGACGCGCTTGGCGTCGGTCTGATAATAGCTGCGCATCGTCTCCATCCAGCGCTCGATCAGGCGCTCGCGCACCGCGTAGGCCGTGGTGTGGAACCAGTCGCGGTGCGTCGCGGTGATGGGGTCTTTCCCCAGGGAATAGATCAGCCGGTTGGAGAGCGACCGTTTAAGCGAGGCGCGGTCGTTGCCGTGCTTATCATAGGCAAAACTGTTCAACTTATCATTATGGTTGCGGGCCATACCGTCTCCGGGAATAATATTATTGTACCTTAAAAAATGCAAAGCGGGATTTTTGCCGCGTTTTTTCCCGCTTTGTCCGGCCGGTCGGGAAGGCGCAAAAAATTCAACGATATGGTTGCCGATTTTTGTAACTTTTGATACTATGTACGGAATAAACATTTTATCCCTGTTCTGGGAGGTGGAGAATGTCAGCAAGAAGGTTTTTTTTCTTCGTGAGTGTCGTATTCCTGGCAGTTTGCATTGCGTTCCCCGCACGCGCCGCGCAGGCAATGAAGCCCCCCGCACAACGGCCTTCCCCCGCACCCGTCAGCTTGAATATTGAGAAGACGGATTACAACCCGGGAGACACCGTCAGGATCACCGGGACGGCGGAGCAAGGCAAACCGGTGTTCATCGAAGTGGCATCGGAAAGGACCGTTGCCGTCCGGCGGCTTGACAGCAAGCCGGACAAGGAGACCGGCAAGATCCCCTGGATCTTTTACACCAGCGAGGACGTTCCCGCCTTTTACGTAACGCTCGCGCCGAAGGACGCCAGGGACAGGATTGAAGCGCTCCGGGCGCAGAAAGACGGCTGGAGCTATGCCGCCGCGCTCAAGGACCTGGGCATCGACGCCTCCGCTCTGCGGCCGGGCTCCGCAAAGGTCGAGCGCCGCAAAACCTCGATCATCGCCGTGATCACCGGTTCGCGCGGCGAGCTCATGGAACCCCTCGACGCCAAGGGGAACCTCAAGGCCGCTCTTCCGCTCTACAAGACGCGCTTTAAGTCTCCCGCCACGCTCCTGAAACCAACAATCGATGTGCGGCCCGACGGCTCTTTTGAGGCGTCTCTCAAATTGCCGCAGGGCGTCGCGGACGGAAAGTACACCGTAACGGCGTTCACGGACAAGGATGCAAAAGCGTCTGCGACGTTCTCGACGACGCTCCCGGCCGGTACCTGGTACTTTGAACGCGCGGGCATGGCGGCCAACATCTTCGGCCCGTTCTTCCTCGCCCTCGTGATAACGATGCTCGGCGTGCTCATGGGCGCGGGCGGGGGGTTCATCCTGACCCCGGTCCTCCTCTGGCTCTACGGGCTGCCCCATGCGATCGTGGCGGGGACGGTGCTTCCGACGGTGCTCTTCTCCCAGGCCTCGGGAATCTACAACTACAGCAAGATCAAGTTCATCAGTTGGAAGCTGGGGCTCACGATGGGCATCGCCATGCTGGCCGGCGGCTTTATCGGACCGGTGCTCACCCAGCTCATCTCGCTTTCACAGTTCAAGAACCTCTTCGGGGTCGTTCTTTTCATCCTCGCGGGGCTCATGTTCTGGCAGACCATGCCGTCTCAGGTGGCCAAGAACAAACATGAGCAGGAGATCCTGAAGCAGTTCAAGAAAAAAGCGGAAGAAGCGAAGAAGAAGGCTGTTAAGCCGGAAACGGCAAAGCCGGCAGCAGGATAGCGGAGCAATTCCATTTCAATTACGCGGAGGACTACGATGATAATCAAATTCTGGGGACAGGAAATCAAGGCAAATCCGGTTGTCGGCGTGATCGGCGCGTTCATCATCGCCGTGGCGTCGTCCATGTTCGGCTTCGGCGGCGGCCCCTTCATGGTGCCGCTATTGACGGTCATCATGGGGCTTCCCATTTACGTGGTGGTGGGAAGCTCGCTCCTCGCCATCTTCTTCAACACCCTGATGGCCACGAGCAAAAACGTGTTTTTTGAGACCGTGGATTATAAGCTTTTCGCCATCATGGCCGTGGCAGCCATCATCGGCGGCTACCTCGGACCGCAGATCGCGAAACGCATCAGCCCCCTGTGGGTGAAGCGGGTCGCCGTCGTGCTGCTGCTCACCCTGGCGACTCAGCTCATGGGCTGGTGGGGATAATCTGCCGGATTTTAAACGCACCACGTACCACGCGCGTCCCATTAGTGTCTATGGCAATCCGGCGACCGGCTGTGCCGGCGCCTTGATTCTGAATTGTTTAAGGAGAACCTATGCTCGATACCATGGAACTGCTCGACGATGTAGTTTTTGCCAAGGCCATGCTCGCGAAAAAAACGCTGACGAACGCCGACGTCGTCTTTTCGCTGCGCAACCTCCTCCGGATGAAATACTACCCCGTGGCCGTAAAATTTTTCTTTGCGCAAAACGAGCTCGACGAATTCAAAGAGAAAGCGGACTACAGGGTTTCCGTGCACCCGTTCACGTTCTGTCACTACCTGGCCGCTTCGCGCCAGCGCGGCGACATCCTGCTCAGCCCCGAGAAGGGGCTGGGATGCACCAACGCGAAATATATTTTCGGGTGGAAGGGCAAGGATGAGGGCGAAATCAAGAGCCATCTGAAGTACGCAAAGGACATGAAGCAGGCGGAAAAAATCGTGGACAGCAAGAAGCGGCTTCCCGAGAACCTGCTCGCGTTTGCCACCTCACCGCTCCACAAGGCGCCCTACAAGCCCGATGTGATCCACGGCATGAGCGATGTGCTCCAGGCGTATCATCTCGGGAACGACTGGTCCGCGGCCATGGACATCATGCCATTCCAGATGACCATGACCATGAACAGTTCCGCGTGCCACGGCGTGACCGCGGTCTATCTTGACAAGAAGCCGAACATTACACCCATGTGCAGCGGCAGCTACACCGCCGGGAAGACCGAGCAGGGGGAGATCAACTGGATCTGGCCCGGCGACCAGCTCGAACCGACCGTCCGGTGGATGCTCGAACGTACGGTGCGCGACGGCGGGGCCTCCTTCCCGCGCACGGGAGAGACCTACCCGGGCTTCAACATGTGCAAGCTCTGCCCCTTCCTCGTCTGGACCAAACCGAAGCAGTAGCGCCGCTGGCCGTCTTTTTTCCTCTCACAACAAAAGGCCCGCTCCATTCGGAGCGGGCCCCACACGTTTCCAGATATCCGGCGGTTTCTCGCGGCAACTCAGAATTTCATAAACCCCTCATCCCGCGACTCATGGCCCGGCATTCGTTACAAGGCGCCTGCGATGCTCGCAGCCTTGCGGAGGTTGTCATAATCCTTGTCCGATACCGGAACAAAGCCGGTAAGTTGCGCGGCCTTAACAACCGTCCCGGACAGCGGGGCGTTCGGTTTCAGCTTCAGCAAAGCAGCCCGTATTTTGGTTGCGGTTTCTTTTTGCAGTTTTGGCAAGGCAAAAAGAGGCCAGTTTGGAAAGTAATCCGTGTACCCTATGATTCTGAGCTGCGAGAGGTCCACCTTGTCCTTCATTTTTGCCAAATCGTCCTCGCGGATTCCCCCTGCGTCCGCGGTCTTATTGAACACCGCCATGGTAACGTTGT
>DASWAB010000153.1:0-10571 GCA_036391375.1 Nitrospirota bacterium | reverse complement strand
ATAAACGGGACTATATCATAGGAATATTTGATTATCAATAGGTTGAAAAAGATATTTCCTTGACGTTAGCTAAAATTATCTATATAATCTGTCAAAAAAGATATTCCGATTTTCCGGATTATCTAAATTAATGGGGCGCCGGGATATGCTTACTATCTCCGAAGAAATCCTGCAGAAATTCAATGCCGAGATGGGGAAAAAGTCCGTACCCGAGAATCAACGGCAGGATTATCGGAAATGGCTTCGATACTTTCTCGACTTCCATGTGAAATATTCACCGCCCGATGCAAAGTCCGAGCAGATTCGGCTGTTCATGGAAAAGTTGAAATCCAAGGGCCAATCGCCTCAACAACTGAATCAGGCGGCCCGGGCCATATCTCTTTTTTTTGCCATGCAACGGAACAAGCGCGTCTCGGACGGACCACGAGGCGACGTAAGCGTGAAGGCCATGCGCGCATCGCAGGCGTCCGCTCGCGAGCGGCATGCAGGGGCGGCGTCTCCCTCATCAGGCGGGGAGAAAGGACCGCTCAGGCCGGGGCGGCGATATGATGAGCTTCGCTTTCGAGAGAAAACGAAGTCGCCGGAATGGGACGCGATCATAAAACGTCTTGAGGCGGAGATTACGACAAGGCATTATTCACGCAAGACCCTCATTACCTATGCAAATTGGACCCGCAAGTTCCAACATCATCTGAAAGACAAAACGCCGACGTCTTTATCTCCTGTTGATGTGAAAGCCTATCTCACGTATCTTGCGGTGGACTGCAAGGTGGCCGCGTCAACGCAAAATCAAGCATTCAACGCGTTGTTGTTTCTATTTCGGCATATTCTGAAAAAAGACTTCGGGGACTATAAAGACGTTCCGCGCGCAAAGCGGTCGAACTACATACCCGTGGTGCTTACGCGGCAGGAGATTGATTCCGTCCTGCGGAATCTTCACCATCCGTATAACTTGGTGGTGAAGCTCCTGTACGGGTGCGGACTTCGCCTCTTCGAATGTTTGAAGCTTCGCGTGCAGAATTTCAATTTCGATGAAGGCATACTCACGATTCAGGACGGCAAGGGGAAAAAGTCGCGGACGGTCCCGATCCCGCGGACGATCATGCCGGAGCTTTCGGCGCAGATCGAGCGCCTAACACGGCTTCATGACCAAGACCTTTCGGCTGGATACGACGGCGTGTTTCTCGACGGATTGCTCGAAAAGAAATATCGGAATGCGGCAAGAGAGTTCGTCTGGCAATGGTTCTTCCCGCAAACTACCTTGACGAAGATTCGTGAGTCGGGCGAGGTGCGGCGGTATCATATGCATGAAACAGAGGCGCAGGAAGCGCTTTATGCGGCCTTACGAAAGGCAAGATTACGAAAACGCGTCACGTCCCACACCTTCCGTCATTCATTCGCCACACATCTCTTGCAAGCCAACTACGACATCCGCACGATCCAGACGCTCCTGGGCCATGCGGACGTGCGGACCACGATGATCTATACTCACTGTGTGCCGAGTAAGACCGTCAAGGAAGTGAAGAGCCCGCTGGATTTTTGATCCGCTATTACGCGCTGATTTTACAATTGATGCTCCCTAAAGCAAGCTACAGGGAATCTCGATTCTCAAGGTAAGAACATTATCGTATTCGCTCGCTAATCCCGTAGCAAACTGACGGGGAATGCGCTCACTCCAGAATTCATATTGCTTTATCGAACCGCCTGATTTATAATCTGCCGCAATAAAGAGAAGATCAAGGGCAAGGGTCAAGGATTAGGGGAATTTAAATCCTTTAGCTCGGTCCTTCCCTGTGCTCTCTGCGGCGATGTCGTCTTTATCTGGAGGTTATTTTGGCAGCAACGTATACCGCGAAAGATATCACCGTTCTCGAAGGGCTGGAGCCGGTCAGGAAGAGACCGGCCATGTACATCGGCACGACCGACGTGCGCGGACTGCACCACCTGGTGTGGGAGGTGCTCGATAACGCCGTGGACGAGGCCTTGAACGGGTACTGCACGCAGATCACGCTTGTAATCGAGAAAGATGGCGGGATAACGGTAACAGACAACGGTCGCGGCATCCCCGTTGACATTCATCCCAAGACGAAGCGGCCCGCCATCGAGACCATTCTCTGCACGCTGCACGCCGGGGGAAAGTTCGACCACACGGCGTACAAGTCTTCGGGCGGCCTGCACGGCGTGGGGGCGTCGGTCGTGAACGCGCTGGCGGAAATTTTTGTGGCAACGGTCTGGCGGGACGGGTACGAGTGGACCCAGGAGTTCTCGCGCGGCAAACCCAAGGGGAACCTGAAAAAGGGGAAGCCCGCCAAGGCGCACGGGACGCAGATATATTTTCGCCCCGATCCGGATGTTTTCGCCAAAACGCACTTCAACTACAAAACCATCCTCGACGTGGTAGAGAGCAAGGCGTTCCTGAACAAGGGCCTCAAGATCACGGTCGAGAACCCCCGGGACGACGAGAAGTCCGTTGCCTTCAAATACGACAACGGCATCCAGGATTATATCAAGCGGATTGTGGCCGGCGTCACGGTGGTGAACCCCGACCCGTTTTACTTCGAGAAGGAAGACGAATTCAAGATCGAGGCTGCCATTCACTGGACCACGGCCACGGACATGGAACTCCACTCCTACGCCAACTCGATCAACACCTCGGACGGCGGCACGCACGAGCTCGCGGTTCGCTCCGGTCTCACCAAGGCGGTCCGGGCCTACGCGGAGCGCAAGAACCTCGTCCCCAAGAACATCAAGACGATTGCGCCGGAGGACGTATACGAGGGGCTCTACGGCATCGTCAGCGTCCTGGTCAAGAACCCGCAGTTCCAGGGCCAGACCAAGGAGAAGCTCAACAATCCCGAGATCGCTTCGCCCATCGAGAACTCGATCAGGAACGCGTGCGAGGCCTATCTTCTCGCGAACCCGACCATGGCCGAGGCGGTGGTGAAGCGCGTGCTTTTGGCCGCGGAGGCGCGTCTTGCGTCGCGCGCGGCAAAGGACAGCGTGACGAGGAAGCTCTCGTCCCTGAAGCTCAATCTTCCCGGAAAGCTCGCGGACTGCTCCACGAGCAGGGTCGAGGACACCGAGCTGTTCATCGTCGAAGGAGACTCCGCGGGCGGCTCGGCCAAGATGGCCAGGGACCGGAAGACCCAGGCGGTGCTCTCGCTCCGGGGCAAGATCCTGAACGTGGAGCAGGTCTCCTCCCTCGAGAAGATCCAGACGAATAATGAAATCAAGAACCTCCTGGCCACGCTCGGCTGCGGCGTGGGCGCGCACTTCGACCTGGGCAAGCTCCGGTACAACCGGATCATCCTGATGACCGATGCGGACGTGGACGGCGCGCACATCAGCGTGCTCCTGCTCACCTTCATCTACCGCTATATGCCCGAACTCATCAACCACGGCCATGTGTACCTCGCCATGCCGCCGCTCTTCAAGATCGAAGCGGGCAGGGAAGTGTTCTACGCCATGGACGAGATGGAGAAGGAGAAGGTGCTCGCCAAACTGAACGGCAAAAAATACGAGGTCGGCCGCTTTAAAGGATTAGGCGAGATGAACCCCGAGACGCTCAAGGACACGACCATGAGCCCCAAGACACGCACCCTGATGAAGGTGCAGGTCGTTGACCACAAGGCCACGGGGGACGTGTTCGAGCGGCTTATGGGCAAGGACCCCAAGGCCCGTTTTGTTTTCATCAAGGAGCGGGCGGAATTCGCGGAACTGGACATCTGAAGGACCCCTGCGGCCCTCAGTTCATGCCGCCGCAATCCGGCCGATATGCGGGAGAGCGCAATGTGCGGCCCTGATAAGGCGCGATCGGCGGCGAATTTCTCATTGACACCTTGCCCCGCTTTCTGGTAGTATCGAGCCACTAATACAAACGCACTGAATATTGTGACAAAGTCGCTCACGTAACCTCATAAAATCAACGTGTTGTAAGCTTTGACTGGATCAAAATATTTCACGTTTGTATTAATTTGTGCTTGAAAGGAGCAGCTCAGCAATGCAGGTAATTTTACGGGAAGACATTGATAACCTGGGGAAGATCGGCGATCTGGTCAAGGTGGCCGACGGGTATGCCAGAAACTTCCTGGTCCCCAAGAAAAAGGCGATAGAGGCGACGCCGAAGAACGTCCATGCCATGGACCACGCAAAGAAGATGGTTTCCGACCGCCTCCGCAAACTGAAAAAGGAAGCGGCCGCTGACGCCGACAGGATCAAGGCGCTCGCGATCACGATCAGGGCAAAGGCCGGAGAAGAGGGCAAGCTGTTCGGCTCCGTGACCTCGATGGACATCGCCGAGGCCATGCAGGCCCAGGGCGTCGTCGTCGACAGGAGGAAGATCGTTCTCGACGAGCCGATCAAGCGCCTGGGAGACCACACGATCACCGTGAAACTGCACGCCGACGTTACGGCTGATTTCAAGCTGTCGGTCATTGCGGAAGAGTAACGTACGTCCCTTCAGAATTTAGGAGCCAGGAGCCGGAAGCCAGAAGACAGGATATTTATTCTGACTTCTGAGTTCTGACTTCTGGCTTCTTTTTTTTTAATTCCCGCAGTTCGAGGCGCACTATGTCCGTCCAGACGGAAGTTTCCCTTCAAAAGCTCCCGCCCCAGAACATCGAAGCCGAACAGATGGTGCTCGGCGCCATCCTGATCGAGAACGACGCCATCAACAACGTTACGTCGGTCCTCGCGCCGGAGGATTTCTACAAGGACATCCACCGGAGGATTTATGACGCCATGCTCGAGATGTTCGAGCGAAGAGAGGCGATCGACCTCGTGACGTTGACGGACGCCCTGCGGAGCAGGACCGGGCTTGAATCCGCCGGCGGCGCTTCCTACCTCGCGACCCTGGTCAGCCTCGTGCCCACGGCGGCGAACATCAAGTACCACGCGAAGATCGTGCGGGAAAAATCCATTCTCCGGCAGCTCATCCATACCTCAACCGGCATCATTACGCAGTGCTACGACGACTCGCGCACGGTCGACAGCATCGATGAGCTTCTCAATACCGCAGAGCGATCGATCTTCGACATTGCGCAGAAAAAGATCGGAGAGTCGTTCTTCGCCCTGAAAAAAATCGTCGGCCACAGCTTCGACATGGTCGAAAAACTGTACGCCCGGAAGGAACTGATCACGGGGATCCCGACCGGTTTTGTGGATCTGGACAATATGACTTCCGGACTTCAGCCGAACGACCTCATCATTGTGGCCGGCAGGCCGTCCATGGGGAAGACCGCGTTCTGTCTGAACATCGCGGCCCATGCGGCGCTGGAAAAAGGGAAGGTCGTCGCCATCTTCAGCCTCGAAATGGCCAAGGAGCAGCTCGGCCTCCGGTTGCTGGGATCCGAGGCGCGGGTGGACGCGCACCGGCTCCGGACCGGCCACCTGGCGGAGCGGGACTGGACGCCGCTGGCGAACGCGGCAGGCAGGCTCGCCGACGCGCCCATCTACATCGACGACACCGCCGCGATCTCGGTGCTCGAAATGCAGGCGAAGGCGAGGAGGCTCAAGGCCGAGCGCGGGCTCGACCTCATCATCGTGGACTATATGCAGCTCATGCGCGGCCGCGGGAGCGAGCAGAGCCGGGAGCAGGAGATATCGAACATCTCGCGCTCGCTCAAGGTGCTCGCGAAGGACCTGAAGGTCCCGGTTGTCGCGCTGTCTCAGCTCAACCGCGCCGTCGAAACGAGGCCCGGCAAGGAAAAGAGGCCCATGCTCGCCGACCTGCGCGAATCCGGCGCGATCGAACAGGACGCCGACGTGATCTTGTTCATCTATCGTGATGAGGTCTACAACAAGTGCGAGTGCCCCCATGACGGCGAGTGCCTGTGCGGCAGGAGGGGCGTCGCCGAAGTGATCATCGGCAAGCAGCGGAACGGTCCGATCGGGAAGGTGGATTTGACCTATATTAACCGGTTTACACGGTTTGAAAACGCGGAGCGGGAGAAAAGGCCCTTTTAGCGTTTCAACAAAGAGCGCGCCTCATGGAGCAGGGACGCGCCGCGCGCTGCTTTGCTCCGGACGCTGAACTTCCGCCGCTCATCGACAAAAAGGAAAGTATGGTCCGTCATCCCGCAGTCGCCGGCTCTTTTTACAAAGGCTCCCCGGAAGGGCTTAAAAAACAGGTCGAAGGCTTCATCGTTCCCGCCGCGCAACGGCGGAAAGCGTTCGGCATCCTTTCTCCGCACGCGGGCCTCGTTTATTCCGGGCCGGTGGCGGGCGCGGTGTATTCGAGCGTCGAGCTGCCGGACACGTTCGTGCTCATCGGGCCTAACCACACCGGCCTCGGCGCCCCGCTCTCCCTCATGGCCAAAGGCGTCTGGGAAACGCCGCTGGGCGTCGTGGAGCTCGACGAAGCGTTGGCCAATGCAATAGCAGCGAAGTCCCCCCGGATCCGCGAGGATTCCCTCGCCCACCTCCGCGAGCATTCCATCGAGGTCCAGCTTCCCTTTATCCAGCATTTCAAAAAACATTTCAAAATCGTCCCGATCCAGATGCTCGACACCAGGCTCGAAACCTGCCTTGAGCTTGGACGGGCGGTGGCAGCTGCCATTCAAGAACGCAGAGGGGAGGAGGCAGAGTGCGGAGGGGGGCATGGCGATAATTCCGCGCTCCGAACTCCCGGTGTTCTTATCGTCGCAAGCTCCGACATGAGTCATTATGAGAGGGCGGCTGCCGCGAAGGAAAAAGATTACAGGGCCATTCATAAAATAGAAAACCTCGATCCGGAGGGGCTCTACAGGACCGTCAAAGATTACGGCATTACCATGTGCGGCTACGGTCCCGCAATAGCCATGCTTGCCGCCTGCAAGTCTCTCGGGGCCTCCAGGGCGGAGCTTATCAGGTATGCGAACTCCGGTGAGGTGAGCGGCGACTACGAGCAGGTAGTGGGGTACGCGGGAATTATTGTTATGTAATGCATTACACACCTCAGTATCCATCCTCATATAATTTATTTTCAAGCCAAATTAACTATTTGAAATATAATGATATTTTTGTGGTATGTATGTTGCATGGACGAATGATGCAGAAAGTCCCAAAATTCGGCAGAGGACTAATCATTGGTCCAAAAGGAGGCATACATGAAAAAACCGTTGGTACTGCTTATCATCGTTGTTCTGTCCTTCCCGCTTATGTCTTATGGGCTGAGCTTGTCGGGAAAGGGGTCCGCGACTATTGATGGAGTCATGAGCCCCGGAGAATGGGACAATGCCGCGAAATACGATTTTCAGGTCAATGTTCCATCCAGCCTCGGAGGGGGCACTGCTCCCGCCAGTCTCTATGTGATGAACGATGGAATCAATCTTTATCTTGGGCTGAAGCTTACCCAGCCCTCTTTTGGCACCAAAACCGCACTCACTATCGAATTCGACAACAATAACAATGGCATTCTGGATAATGGTGAGGATGTCATCATGATGCAGGCTGGGACTAATCCGCCGATGGCGCCTACGTTTTATGATGAGTATGGGTTCACTACCGCGGCAGGAGTACGGACCGTCTTGCAGGACACAGATCCGTCTGGTATTTCTCCGGCTGGGACAAATGACGTCATCGGGGCTGCGTCGAATGACGGCACTGTCACAACCGTCGAAATTTCGCATTTATTGTGCAGCAAGGATACGTTACATGACGTCTGCTTAAAACCCGGCGCCACCGTAGGATTCAGAGCTACCATTAGACTCTATGGCACCACTTCAACAAGCTCATTCGGAACTCCTGCCGGACCGACCCCGACGCCTTACGCTGATACGGTAATCCCGTCCCTATCGGGATTCGGGCAGATTGTCATCCCCCAGGCTGTCGTCACACGGGTAATCGACATCAAACCCGGCAGTACCGTGAACAGCATCAACAGGAAGAGCGAGGGAAAGATCCCCGTGGCGATCCTGTCTACCGCTGATTGGAGCGCGCCCGCAAACGTTGATCGCCATTCGCTCACGTTCGGTCATGACGGCATGGAGGCAAGTCTGGCGTTCTGCGATGACGCTTCACAGGATGTGAACGGCGACGGCTTTCCCGATTTGGTTTGTCACTTCTCTACGCAGCTTGCGGGATTTCAGATGGGGGACACCGTCGGTATTTTAAACGGGAAAACAAAGAACGGAGGCGCCTTTACGGCAAAAGATTCCGTCCGTATTGTGAAGTAACTCATTGCTATGTGTTTCCATTGAGAAGAAAGGGGGGGACGCCGTGATCAAGTTCAGAATGATATGTCCGGATTGCGGGTCAATGGTCATAACGGCGTCCCCTTGCGCCTTGATCTGGGATTCGTGGATGCGGGATCCATGTCTGGGACCTGTATGACCAACTGATGGCCGACAGAGTGCCGGAGAAACAGCCGGATAAAGATTTTGCCGCAGGGCAAAGTTGCTGAACATCGAGAGGTGATTGAAAAATGTCTTCCGCGGATAGAGAATATATGGCCAAAAATGAGGGAATGTCACTTTTCGACCGGAGCGGGAAGCGCGGCGGGGCCGGGGCTGACATGAATCCGTCTAATAAATCATTACAGCACGTTTTTATTATTATAACGGCAATAATGACGGCGATAACCGCGGCGCTGCCGGCGCAGGTCCATGCCGCCATGGGCAGCTATTGCATCATGCCGCCGTATGTAAAAAGAGACATCAGGCCGAATGTTATGATCATGATGGACAATTCTGCGGACATGGGTGACCCTGCGTATTGCACAAAAAGCGCGACTTTTTCCACCGACCACCTCTGTACGGACAGTTACAATCTTAACCAGGCTTATACCGGCTATTTCAAGCCGGGTTTAAAATATTCGTATTCCGGCGGCCGATGGGTGCCAGATCCGAATGGCGCCTACTCCGGGAACCTTCTGAACTGGTTGACGACGAGCAAGTACGATCTGCTCGAAAACATTCTTGTTGGCGGCATATCGACATCGAGGCAGACTAATGTAAACACTTTGATAAGCAAGAGCAATACCTGGCAAAAGTCAATCACATATATCGACAGCCTTGGAGCTCCCAGGACGTGCGTCTTCAACGTAAACAGCGCAAACGTGTCTGTCTCTGACCCTGCCGGCCAGGGAGGCGCCTGCGGCTATCTCGATACCCCAGCCCATCCGATACCCAATGATCCTGGCGCTGGCGTGTCATTTGTCGGGCCTGATGAAAGGTATGCGTGGGATTGGAGGCAACAGGACCATAATTACCCTGTTGGAAATCCGGTTAACAGCCACGTATCCAAAACGCCCGGATTCTTGCCTTCAATACTTTCTGCTGTCCTGGACTTTTTGGTGCCCCCGGCGGAGGCAGCGTCATTCCATATTTCGGGCGGCTCAGGGAGCCTTTCCAGCGGGGCCCAGTGCATGCCTTATTCATTCTCTCTTGCCGCCAGCGGCGGGACCGGCAATGGATACACATGGAGCATCAGCGCCGGGAGTTTGCCGCCGGGACTCAGTATCGGGGTAATAAGCACCCCGACAACCACGATATCAGGCATTCCTACCGCATCCGGGATATACACCTTCACCGTTCAAGCAAGAGACAGCGGCGGCAATACGGACACGAAGAATTATTCAATAACAGTCAATGCTGCAAAGGTTACTATATCACCTTCACTAACCAGCCCGCTACAGGATGGTTACGTAGGGACTTATTATTTATTATATCAAAATACCGCCGTAATCAGTGCGTGCAGCAGCACTTATATCTGGCAAGTTAGCTCCGGTGCGATGCCTCCCGGTTTATCCCTTTCGTCCGATCCTGGAGGTGATTTATGGATTTCAGGCTACCCTTCGACTGCGGGCACGTATAATTTCACTTTACAAGTGCAGGACAGTCAAAATAATACCGCTTCAAGGTCGTTTTCCCTGACTATTTACCCGGCGCCATCCCAGATCCAAATCACGACCGGCAGCCCATTGCAGGGCGGCACTGCGGGGCAATTCTATTACAGTTATATTTTTACACCCCCGAGTTCGCCGGGCGGCTATCCCTTTACGTGGAGCATCACGAGCGGAAGTCTTCCGCCCGGCATGTATTTTTGGTATTGGGGCAGCGACAATGTCGGCCAGTGGTCTTATGCCGAGGTTTACGGTACGCCAACGGCCGCCGGCACCTATACGTTTACCGTTCAGGTCATAGCTTCCATAGGCCAGGTGACGAGCAAAACATTTACATTAACCATTGCTCCGAACCCGAATCCGGTCAGGACCACGGGGAACCTGAACGTGCAGGTGTGCACAGGAAACTATACGTACAACTGCACGACCACGCTTCCTGTTTCTTCTCCTCCCACGTCTCTTGCAGATTGGACAGCCGCGGGCTGTTCTACGAGCAATCTGACGCAGTGTATATTAAAAAGCGGGCTGGTGGACCAGTTCTGGCCCCAGGCAAGGTTCGGCGTGATGGACTTCAACAAATCTCAGAGCATTCACGCAGTGCCCAACGTCGGGGTCTGCATCCAGAACTGCACTGATCTGCCTAGGACTGATCCGGGATATTGCCCCGCGCCCAGTTCCAATTTTATGACTGCCGTGGAAAACGCCGTTGCCATTGACCCGGTCACCACTCTGGTGAACGGGGAGTATGAGG
>DASWAB010000152.1:0-5010 GCA_036391375.1 Nitrospirota bacterium | reverse complement strand
TCCGGCGATCTTCTTTTCCAGGGCATTTCGCAACTGACGGGCCTCTTGAACCGCTCCCGTTATCATCCCTATCCGTTCGAAGGAGTCGAGGATATCGGCGACGGTGTGAGGATAGATCCAGAAGACTCTCTGCCCTCTCCTCTCCAGTTCCTCGACGGCCGGAAGCTGCATGGCGCCAAAGGCCAGAATGACGTCCGGGTGCAAAGCGACTATTTTCTCCACATCGACATCGGCAAAACCGCCGACTATTTCTTTCCGCCTCGCAGCTTCAGGATAATCGCAGTAGGACGTGACGCCGATGATCTTCTTTTCGAGCCCCAGGGCAAAGAGCAGCTCGGTGTTGGTGGGGGCCAGAGAGATTATCCGGCGCGGCTGTTCCGGGATCTCGATCGCTTTTTTCCTGTCATCGGCTACTTTTACGGGGAAGCAGACTCCCCGACCGGCGGCGCCGGCTATCATGAGAACGGCAAGAAATGCTGCTGTAAACGCTGTCCGCGACCCTGCCATATCTTATCTCCTCATCAGGTTGCTGAAAAAGTCTTTTCGCCGGAATGAGGCCGATGGAATCCGGCGCGCTTTCCGGAAAATACGCGCCTCCTCAAAACAAAAATCCCCGGTCTTCTCTTCAAGACTGGGGATTAATAGAACATATTAACCCACACACTATCTTAACGCCGAAGACTGTGCGAGAACATCCATGCAGGTCTTCTGGCTCTCCCACTCTGTCTGCCTTCCCAGCTCAACAGAGCCAGTGGCGCGTAAGACAGAATTGATGGCCTCGTTTACACGGGGCCGGGATCACAGCGGCGGGTCCGCTCCCGATTTGCACGGGATTCCCTTTGCCTGGACGCGATCGTATTAAATTGTGCTGGTTTTATAACACAGAACGCCGGCAAAGTCAAAACGATTTTCGGCCTTGGAGCCCCCTCCGGCAAGAGCCAGAGGCTCCCCTCAATAACGCGACCTCCCGGCCGGAACTGCGCGGGATTGCTTGTTTCCCTTCTCTATGGTATAATCTGTACGTTTTCAGACCTCGCGGAACAAGACTGGAGACCGTAATGCTTTTGGAAGACCTCAAACAGGAACTCGCGGCCGTCAAACACAGGATCGAAACCCTCAGGAGGCATCTTTGACACTCCCGCCAAGGAAGCAAAACTCGCCGAACTCACCTGCCTGATGGAAGCCTCGGGCTTCTGGGACAATACGGAAAAGGCAAACGCGGTCATGAAGGAAAAGGCCGCGATCGAACGGTCGCTCAAGGACTGGAACACGCTCGCAACGCGCCTGCACGACCTTGAGGCCATGGCGGAGCTGGCCTCGGAGGAAGGCGGTGAGACCCTGCTGGACGAACTCGAGCGCGAGGTCGCCGCAATCCAAAAGGACATCGCCTCCGCCGAAATCGCTGCGCTCCTTTCGGGAGAGCAGGACCTTTCCAACGCTATCGTCTCGATCCACCCCGGCGCCGGAGGGACCGAGGCCCAGGACTGGGCGGAAATGCTGATGCGCATGTATCTGCGCTGGGCCGAGTCGCAGGGATACGCAACCGAGATTCTCGACTATCAGTCCGGCGAAGAAGCGGGCGTTAAGTCCGTCACCTTCACGGCGTCGGGCGCCTACGCGTACGGAAAGCTCAAGGCCGAGGCGGGTGTGCACCGGCTTGTGCGCATCTCTCCTTTCGACGCAAACAAGCGGAGGCACACGTCGTTTGCCTCCGTGTTCATTTATCCCGAGGTCGCGGACGACATCGACATCGCAATCGACGAGAAGGAACTCAGGATCGACACCTACCGCGCGTCGAGCGCCGGCGGTCAGCACGTCAACAAGACCGATTCCGCCGTGCGCATCACGCACCTCCCCACGGGCATCGTGGTCCAGTGCCAGAACGAGCGCTCGCAGCTCAAGAACAAGAACGTGGCAATGAAGGTGCTTCGTTCGCGGCTGTACGAACTCAGGAAGAAAGAGCAGGAAGAAAAGCTCGGGAAGCTCGTCTCGGAAAAGAAGGACATCGCCTGGGGGAGCCAGATCAGGTCCTACGTGTTCCAGCCCTACCAGCTGGTGAAGGACCATCGCACCGGCGTGGAGTCCGGAAACATCAACGCGGTCATGGACGGCGACCTCAATCAGTTCATCGATGCATATCTGATTGCAGGCAGCGCGAAAACTTCAGAGGACAGAAGCCAGAAGACAGAAGCAAAATAAAAAAAGCCCGTTTCAAGTATCCTTGACACTCCGCTCCCGGCGCTCTCCGCACTCGCTTATATACTCTGCGGCCCGCGCGCCTCGATGTATTTCTTTATGCCCTGGCACAGCGCCTCCGCGATACTCTGCCGGTAGGAATCCCTGCCCAGGAGTTTTTCCTCCTCCGGGTTGCTGATGAAACCCACTTCCGCGAGGATACTCGGCATTTCCGTATTGATCAGGACGTAAAAGAAAGCGCGCTTCATCCTGGCCTTGAGGTCCGTTGCGTGCCGGTTGAACGGCTTGAGGCTGCTTACCAGCGATCCTTGAACTGAATCCGCAAGATAAAGCGATTCCTCGATCTTGTCGTCCCGCGTGAGGTCCGCGAAGATACGGTCGAGTTCCGATTTCAGCTCGCTCAGTTTCTTCGTGGACATGGCGTTTTCACGCGCCGCCGTCGCCATGGCTTCGCGGTCCGAGGCCCGGAGACTTTGGACGTAGGTCTCGATTCCCCTCGTATTCCGCTTCCGATTGGAATTGATATGGATCGAGACGAACAGATCGGCGCCTTTCGTCTTCGCAATCGCCGGCCGGTCTTCAAGACGGATGAACACATCGCGGTCCCGCGTCATGATGACGTTGCATCCGAGGCGCTCCTTCACGAGGACAGCGAGCCGTTTTGCGATATCGAGCGTAACATTTTTTTCCTTGAGCCCGTACCTGCCGATGGCGCCGGGATCGTGCCCGCCGTGGCCGGCGTCGATGGCAATAGTCCTGATCTTAAGCCCCATCTGGCGGGACAGGGACAGCTTCCCGTTTTCCGCGCTCTTGATCTCCGGCGGCTTCCGCAGGGGCGGCGCCGATATCTCCGGCTCAGGCTCCGGCCTTATCTCTGCGCCCGGCGCTGACACTTGTTCTTCCGGTGTTTGTTCTTCCCGTGTTTGTTCCTCCGCTGCCTGTACTTCTGTTGACTGTTCCTTCTCCTGCGTATTCGCCTCGCCGCTTGCGACAGCGCTCTCCGGCGATTTTACCCCCTCGCCGGTCACGTCGATCACCAGGCGGTCGGGGTTGTGGAGGGGAAACGCCACGTAGCTCTTGATGCTTGCGAGATCGAGCACAACCCGGACGACGTTAGGCGAGTGCTGGTTCGCGCGGACCTGCCTCAGAATGCCGTCATTCACCGGCATGGGGTCCTTGTTCACTGAGGCGTCGACGCGGGAATTCAGGATATCGAAGACCAGCCGGTCAGGGTTCTTAAGTTCCTGGGCCAGGTATTTGATTGGCTTGTCCCGGTCGATGACGATACGGGTAAATGTCCCCCCGGACCAGTACCGGATGTTTTTCACGACGCCGAAGGGCCTGGATTTTCCCGCCCCCTTCGCCAGAGCGGATGTTCTCCGGTTCGGTTCCTGCTTCCCCGGCTTACTCGCCGCCGTCACCGGGGGGTTGATGAGCGCCCTGGCCTTTCCGGTCCACACGCTGTCCGGGTATGCCTTGACCAGTTTGCCGACATTTTCTGAAGCGAGAGCGCTGTCTTTCTTGTAACCGAGGGAAAGTTCGACAATATGATAGAGCGCCTCGGGCGCCCTGACATGGCCGGGGTATGCAATCTGGCATTTTCCGTTAAGTTGGATGGCTGCGTCCAGGTCCTTGGAATATTTATTGTAGAGGTAGAGGTCCTGAAAAACACCCGCCCGGTCGAAGCATGCGTCACCGGCGCTGAGGCTCCTGGGGTATTTTTTTTCCACCAGTTCGAAGGTGCGGATGCAGTCCATCCAGTAGGAGCGGTACTGTTTTTTCTTGACGGATTTTCTGAGGTCGGCCAGGCGCTGACAGGCGACAGTATACTTATGCCCGGCCTCGGAATTGTAAGACGGGTATGCGGGAGCGGTTACGACAAGCAGAATGATGCAAGCCATGAAGGCCGCGATACGTGAACGGCCGCGTTTGAGCATAATTTCCCTGATGTTTTTTAACTGAATTGCATGGAGTTGTCAACAAAAAAAGGCCCCGGATTCCGGGGCCTTTTTTAGCTCGTAGTTCGCGGCTCGAAGCTCGCGGCAAATGCCGCGGTCTATCGGCTCAGCGCTGCGCTTCTACGCCATCTTCGCGGTCTCGACGAGTTTCGTAAATCCCGCCGGATCGCTGATCGCGAGGTCGGCAAGGATCTTGCGGTCGAGCGCCACGCCATTCCTGCTGAGGCCCGCCATGAGCCTGCTGTAGGTCATGCCGTTCAGCCTCGCCGCCGCGTTAATTCGCGCGATCCAAAGCCTGCGGAAATCCCTCTTCCGCACCTTCCGGTCCCGGTATGCATATTTGAGCGCGCGATCGACCGCTTCGGTCGCCGAACGAAACAGCTTTGATTTTGCTCCCCAGTACCCTTCCGCGAGGTTGAGCACCCGCTTTCTTCTGGCCCTCGTCTTGGGGCCGCCTTTCGCTCTCGGCATTGAATATTCCTCCTTCAATCAATCATGATGCAGGATTCAAGATGCAGGATACGTAAAAAAAGCCTCTCTTCCCTCATGCATCATGCATCGGACTTGCATCCTGCATCGGTTATTTCACCCCGTACGGGATCATCCGCTGGACATTTTTCAGATTGTCCTTGTCGATTTCAAAATCGCCGGTCAGCCGCCGCTTGCGTCCGGGGTCCTTGCCGGAGAGCAGGTGGCCCTTCCAGCCCTTGCGCCGCATGATCTTTCCCGTGCCGGTCACCTTCAGCCGCTTGGCCGCGCTCCGGTTGGTCTTCAATTTCGCCTTTGCCATTTCTTTTCCCCTTCCTGAATCTCGAGTTATTATTGCTTTCCTGCTATTCACAGCGGAAGGATTGCC
>DASWAB010000151.1:0-2336 GCA_036391375.1 Nitrospirota bacterium | reverse complement strand
AGCTCCGGAAGAAGCTCCTTGAGCCTCGGCAGAAACGTGTAACTGTTCAGAAGCTCTTCAAAAAGCTTTTCCTTGGACCCGAAGTGCCGGAAGAGGGTGAGTTCGGTAACGCCCGCTTCACGGGAAATGTCCCGCGTCGTGGCCCCAAAATAGCCTTTTTCGGATATCAGCTTCAAGGTCGCTTCCAGAAGCCTCTGCTTTGTTTCATTTTTCATAGTTTACCGCAGAACACCGTAAAAACAAATTGTAAGTATGTACTTACATTACATCGGATTCAGGGGAAAGTCAAGTGTTTCTCTGCATTACTTTTTTCCATTAAACCTGATATTCATTTATACGAGAAAATAACATGCAGGACAATCAAAATGACTCTTCTGTAGGGAAAGAGAGATTGGAAAGGTCGCGGTCAATGTTCCGTTTTCAAGACCGGCGGGGTTTTTGCCGATGGTTTCTCCAGTTCACACGCGACCTGCCCCAGGTCGGTTATTACCACATCGGTTTTCGGGAAGGTGACCGTGAAGACACATTTCCGGCCCTCATATTCAATACTCGCGGCGTACGCGCCCGGCTTGATGCTTCTTCCTCCGGCAGCCCTCTGCTCTGCAATGGCCCGGCAGTTCAGCGAGTCTGAGGCCTCTTTTGCCTCATTCGGAAGAACGTTTTCTATGTAAAATTCTCCATCCCTGCCCGTGAGGAAGGCCATCGTACTTGTTCCCGCGGTGATGACGCCCTCCTGGTACTCGATCGGCACTTTTTCCCCGTCGCGCAGAGCCTGAAGTTTTCCCGTTACCGCCTGCATTTTCACAGCGCCGAAAGCGACGCAGGACCCGCTCCACAGAGAGGGCGAGATCGCCTTATTCACGCCGGAGACGCTGTATTCCATCGGGATATTTTTCACATCCAGGGTGATCTGATTCTGATTGTAGGACGACAACGTCGGCACGATCATCATGCCGGAAGCGTCGGTCTTTCCTATTTCCTGGCCGTTGTTGAGCACCGTCGCATCAGGCAGGGAATCCGCCATGACGATGCCGAAGCTGTCGCTGACAGGCCGCGAGACCCCCGAGAAGCCCCCTGCATACACCACAGAGCCTGCGGCGGAAATGCCGTACGATTCTGAAGTGCGGCCGCCGGAATTCTGAATGCTGGAATCAACAGAATAGATCCCGTACCGCGCATTATACTGGACGAAGGGGCTGAATGACTCCGTGTCGGCCGTGCCGGAATATGTTCGATTGAAGGCCGCCCGATACCCCACGCCTTCTCCGACGGGGATGTCTTTTTGAACCAGCACCGTTTCCCTGCCGGTGTCGCCCGTCTTGTCATACGACACCGCGCCGCGCAGGTTCTTATCGAGCGTGAAGTTAAGGCCGATGAAAAAGCCGTAGGTCGTATCGACCACCCTGGTGGCCGAAGCGGTCATGAAAAGGTTCGTTGATCCTGAAAGTCCAACCGAATAGTTTGCGGATGCAACCCGCGTGTTCACACCGCTGAAGGTCCCGGTCTTCGAATAGCCGAGGGAAATGCTTCCCGCGGACGGCAAAAGAAAACCAATCCCGAGGCTCGCTTGAAATCTGGTCATGTCCGGGGAGGAAAGCGCGCCGATCGTTGTGTAGTCCTTTGAAAACTCACGCACCAGGAGGTTCGTATTGAAACTGCCCTGCTGGTAGGAGTGCTGGAAAGACGCCGCCCTGCCGCTGTTGCCGTGCGCTTCGCTTTTGGCGATCGAAAGGATAAATGATCCGGCCCGGGGCACAAGAAACGACGACAAGACTCCCACATTATAGATTCCATCGAAAGCTTCCGCCCGCGCCCCTACGTTCAGGGAGTTCGTCACGCCGTAACGATGAAACGCGGAAAATACCGGCTTGCCGTATTCATTGCTTGCTATGCCGTACTTTTCCCGTATAAAGCCAGCATTGTAGCTGTATTCATGGAGTCCCTCCCGCAGCAGTTGCGCGCTAAAGTACGTGGAAGAGGAAATTTTATGTTCATTTCCGAATGGATCCTTGAGCACGACATCGACTGAGTGGGCGCCTGCGGAAGAGTAGATGTTTTTCAGGTCGAACGAGCCGGGGACGAGGGATTGCCTGCTCACGAGCATGCCGTCGAGATAAATTTCGGCCTGCGAGGGAAACGCGGCGGTCCCCTTGAGGTCGAACACCGGCTGCGTGATGAAGTAGGGGTCCAGTTTGTAGACTTTCGAAAAACCTATGCCGCCCATGTTGACCGTGCTCCCCAGGTCCCCTGAACTTGCGAACTGGTCTCCCATCACGAGCCATTGGAGCTCGCCGCGGCGCTCGTAGGTGACGCTGCTCTGGAGCCGCACCGATTGC
>DASWAB010000150.1:0-3632 GCA_036391375.1 Nitrospirota bacterium | reverse complement strand
TTTTCGGAAATAGGCAAACCGACGAGCCCCGCCATCGTTCTGCTGCCCTTGATAAGCGATCGGAAGGTCATAGCGATGATATACGGGGATTTCGGGCGAAAGGAGCCGTCTCCCGTGCGGCTCGATATGCTCGAGATACTCGCCCTGCAGGCGGGCATTGTTCTGGAATATACGATTTTTCGCAGACAGGTGGCGAAAGCGGCTCAAAAATCATAGGCAAACAACCTGGTTTGAATCGTTTTGTGTCGTTCGAATCGTTTGATAGGTTCCAACTGCTTAAACAACTCAAACTGCTCAAACGACGGGAACCTCTTTTTGTTATAGACGAATCGGAAGCGGAGGTGCAGCGGCATGGACAATGCAATACTCAACCAGATTCTCAACATTGCATTCGAAAAAAGGGTTTCAGACATCCATTTCGAGGTCGACAACCCGCCGATGTTCCGGGCGCGCGGCCATCTTATCCGCTCCAAGCTTGCGGGCCTGACGAAAAAAGACACCGAGTTCGTCGCAAACGCGGTGATGGAGCAGAACAACCGGAAGACGCCCGAAGACTTGAAGGAATTCGATACATCCTATACGCTGCCGAACGTCGGCCGCTTCCGGGTGAGCATCTTCCGGCAGCGCGGCAATCTCGGCGTTGTTATGCGCGTCATCCCTCACCAGATCGGCACGTTCGAGGAGTTGAATCTCCCGCCGGTGCTCCGCAGGATCGCGCAGGTCCCGAACGGCCTGATTCTCGTCACGGGGCCGACCGGCAACGGCAAGTCGACGACGCTCGCTTCGATGATGCGGTTTATCAATGACACCTTCGATTATAATATCATTACGATCGAAGACCCGATCGAGTTTCTGTTCACGTCGAACAAAAGCTGCATTATCCAGCGGGAGGTGGGAATCGACACGGAAAGCTTCAGCGTCGCCCTCCGGTCCGCGATGCGCATGAACCCGGACGTCATCATGGTCGGCGAGATGCGCGATCTCGAAACGATAGACGCCTGCGTGAAGGCCGCCGAGACGGGGCACCTGGTCTTCTCCACGCTTCATACCCATAATACGGCTTCGTCCGTCAACCGTATCGTCGGTTATTTTCCGCCTCAGGCGCAGGAGAATGTCAGGCAAAGGCTGGCGGAGTGCCTCGTCGCGGTTGTCTCCCTGCGTCTCGTACGGGGGAAAAACGGCGAAACGGTTCTGCCCGCCATTGAAGTGATGTACGCGACTTCCACCATCAAGGCGTGCATCAAGGACAATCGCCTCGACGAGATCGAACAGTATGTCGAACGGGGACGCGACGAATACAACATGCAGACGATGGATCAGCATCTCATCCAGCTCTGCAGGGCGGGGCTCATAACGCTTGATGATGCAAAGCGCATCTCCCGCTCGAAGGACCTTGAACGGAAACTGACATACAGTTAACGCGCGTGAAACAGGCTGAAGTTATGATTTAAGGCAGGTCATCCCCTCAGCCTTGCCTCCTCCGGAGCAGTAGTCATTTTTCTCCGCCCCAGCCTCTTGCCTGATGCGGCGAGTCCTTCATTTCCCGGTAATAAAAAGCCTGACGATTCTTCCTATGATGGTTATGCCCAGGATAATGCCTAAAAATATCGCTGCAAGGATCGCAAAAAAGAGCGTCAATTTAAAGACGAGAAAAAACAACGGGAACAACACCACGCAGAGGATAATCGTCAGGCAGCCGGTCGCAAAATCCTTTGCTTTTAACATAGGTATCTCTTCCCCTTTTGCGGAGTGATGTAACGATTATAGCAAAGAGAGGCTGTTGAAGGAAGAGAATACAGTCGCGCCCAAATCATTAAAAGCTCAAGAGGAAGAGACGAAGAACTGCCCCCCAAACCCGCGCTGATTAATCACAGCTCGAAAATACCGTGCTAAAATCTAATTAAGATATAGGTCAACAGGCAGGAGGATGACTATGCAGGCAAAAATTCAAAAAATCACACCTTTTTTGTGGTTTGACGACCAGGCCGAAGAGGCGGTTAAATTCTACACGTCAATTTTCAGGAATTCCAAAATTCGCAGGATTACGCGCTACGACGAAGAGTCGGCGAAGGCCGCGGGAAAGCCGAAGGGAACGGTCATGACCGTGGAGTTTGAGCTCGAAGGCCAGGAATTCGTGGCCTTGAACGGCGGGCCGCAGTTCAAATTCACCGAAGCGGTGTCGTTTGTCGTCAATTGCGACTCACAGGACGAAGTGGACTACTATTGGGAGAAGCTGACCGAAGCAGGCGACGTACAGGCGCAGCAATGTGGCTGGCTCAAAGACAAATACGGGCTTTCCTGGCAAATAGTTCCCCGGGTGATGCTCGATCTGTTGAAAGACCCTGATCCGGACAGAGCGCGAAGGGTCATGAAAGCAATGCTTCAAATGAAAAAAATCGACATTGAAACGTTAAAGAAGGCGGCTTGAACTCTCCGTTGAGCAGCATGAATTTCACGGGGGAACAGGAGGTGCATCATGGACCCAGTCGTTCATTTTGAAATGCCGTATGACGACGGCAAGCGTATGGCGACGTTCTACAAAAAGGCGTTCGGCTGGCAGACAGAAATGCTGGGCGAGGAAATGGGCAATTATGTTCTCGCAACCACGACCGAAATGTCGAAAACCGGCCCCAGGAAGCGCGGTCGGATCAACGGCGGCTTTTATCCGAGGAAACCCGACTGGCCTGCCCAGTATCCTTCGCTCGTCATCGCCGTGGATGACGTGAGGAAATCCATGGCGCGAGTGAGCGCCGCGGGCGGCAAGGTGCTGGGCGAACCGATGGAGATATCCGGCGTGGGACAGTACGTTTCGTTCATCGACACCGAGGGCAACCGCATAAGCATGCTGCAGCCTATTCCCATGAATTGGCATGCTCCGGAGAAAAGGGCCGTGAAGAAAAGAGCAGCGAAGAAGGCAGGAAAGAAAGCGACAAGGAAATAGAGCGAAAAAAATCGGGCAACGTGCGAACCGGGGTACTGACGAGCACTGTAACGCCCGGAGCGCATGACCCTCAGTAAAGCAAAGGCCCGGGAATTTTCCGGGCCTTTGCTTTACTCTTTTTCCCGTGATCTGATCTTACGTTACCTCGAACGGGGACGGTCTATTTAACTTACCGTCTCCCGTCAGTTTTCTCTCCGTTCGGCTTCGAGATCGGCGACGGAGCCGCCGCGCGGTAATTCGAAACCGCAAGCGATTCGAGAAAATGCTGCATGGCAGCGGGATCCAGGGATTTAACAGGGGCCGTAACGTCAGGCCGGGAGGCAGTGAGAATAGTCTGGACGAGGTTGCGGGCGCTAAAGTCGAAGGTCTCCTGGACCAGCTCGGGAGAGGCGTCCTCGATTAAAAGGTCGTTCTCCTGGTACCACCCGTCCCCGTGTTTGCCCGCCAAGCCGGAGGGGGTGCTGGCGTTCTTCGTCATGATCCCCCGCTGAAGGGCAAAGTAGGACACATCGGCGCGAAGCTGCTGAAGGCCCTTGAATGCCGCGTTGGAGCAGATGCCCGTCCTGCCCCAGATGATGGGATCGAACCTGGGCAGACTGATTCCGCTCGAAAAGACATAGCTCCCGGGGCTGTGCCCGGATTCACGAATGCTGATGGCGAAGAAATCGTTTTTGTACTCCCATGAAGCGAC
>DASWAB010000149.1:0-9126 GCA_036391375.1 Nitrospirota bacterium | reverse complement strand
GGGTCGAAGTGAGTTTTGACACAAAGGCGTCATAACCCCCGTGGTTAGTCGTTTGGGCCGGGGCGGCCGACACGGGAAAGTTTGTTGAATTGGTGAAACCTGCAACATAAACATTATCAACATTGTCTGTAACGAGCGCAGTGGCTTGATCAGCCCCGCTACCGCCCAGATATGTTGCTATGAAATTTGCTCCCGTGAGATTTGGATTAAAGCATGCGACAAAGGCATTTGGTAATCCCAAGGGACTGTTTTTTAGATAAGCGCCGGTAGTGGTTGGAAAATCAGTAGAGTCGGTCCATCCGGCCACATAGATATTGCCGTTGTGGCCGATGACAATGGACATGGCAAAGACGGGACTGGCGATCAAGCTCCCTTCCCGGTCTGTTCCTCCGAGATAGGTGGAGGCGAGCAGGGGGTCGATCACGAGTTCCCTGGTTTTGTCATAAGCTCCGACGTTAAAGCTATAAGCGAGTCTCGTGTTTTGAGTTTCGGGCTTCGCGCTGGAAACCGCATAAGACACTGCCACATCGGTCCGCTTCCCGTTGATCTCCTGGTAGGCGACGGGCCTGGTGAATTTGACCATGCCCTGGCCTGTGTTCACCAGAAGCTCGCCCTGCTTGTTCACATTCAGTTGTTTTGCGCCTTCCACGTTCATCGCAATCGCCGAGGGGTCGGCCTGGGGCCGGACGTAAAAGAGCTTCTCGACGTTGTTTCCGTAGGCCTTGAGCTTGAGGTCCACGCCCTTGTAGATCTCACCGAGGCTCAAAACATCATACGCGGGGAGGCCCCTTTGCCACTTTGTCCTGTCGTTTCCCCTGAAGTCGTTCACGATTGCCGTTGACCGCTCCTCGCCTGTGACGAACTGCGGTTTCGCGTTTGCCGGTTTTTCCCTGATCGCGGCGCCGTTCACCACGCGGTCCCCCTCGACCTCGGGCAGGGAATAGACGATCTCTCCGGTTTTCGTGACGAAAACGGTCCCCCCGAAGGTATGGGCGTAGAATTTTACCTCCTTGTTCGTCTGGCCCTGGTTCGCGACGAACGGGATACTAAGGTGTTGGAGTTTTGCGAGGGTCTCTTCCCTGGTCGGCGCGCTTGCGGTGTTCTTCTTAGAGAGGAGCGGCCGGACCAGGAACCCCGCGAGCAGAAGGACTGCAACGAGCGTGAGATACGGAAAAAGCTTTTTCATGGTTACTTCCCCCTTTTACAGAATATTACTTTTCCCGGCTAAACAAGCCGGATATCGGTTCAGAATAAAATTCAACCCCTCCCATGAGAACGGCGAGCCCAGCGGGATCAGGCGCGCGAGGACGCTGAATAGGCCCGCGGGACCATCCGGAAGGGAGGCGGTTCATCCATCGATTAAAGAAACCTCACCTGGATCCTGAAATTGTCCGATGACTCTACGCTCCACATCACAATGCCCAGCTTGGACGCGCCTCCGTCCTCGAACTTGACGATGTTCCCCGGCTGCAGCGGGAGCCGGGTCAGCAGGCCGATCCCGGCGCTGTCGAGGTCGATCAGGGTGCCGGTATTCCTGGGGCCCTGGAATTCCCCGCAGCCGAAATCGGCGTTTACCACGGAGAATTCTACCTCGCGCGGCCGCTGTTCATCCGCGGCGGGTTTTTTTTCATTGTTTCCCTGGTTGTTCATTTGCTTTTCTCTTTGTCCTTTTCTTTGGTTTTTGCCGGCTCCGCCTCTTTGCCGGGGGTTTTTCTGTCATAGGAGTATTTCTGATGGCATCCGGGCGCGCAACTGCCCCCGGTGTCTGTTTTGACGAATTTCAGGGGCATGTTCCATTTGCCGAAGGGGACCCGGTCCGCGATCAACTTGGGGTTCGCGCCTCCGTGGACCACATGGCAGAGCTTGCAGGCCTTGCCGCGGTCCTGCCTGTTGATGTGGAGGTAATGCAGGTTCTTGGTGCCGTCCCGGAAGCCGGTGGCGTAGGACGTCGTGGGGTTCCTCAGCATGTCACGGTTGTGGCAACTGAAGCAGAACTGAAATTCCTTGTCGCTGTACGACACGTAGTATTCGGGCGAGTATTTGTTGATCAGGAGCTTGTCGTACGGTGTGCCGTGCGGATCATGGCAGGGCGTGCACTTCCCGTCCCTGATCGGTCCGTGAAGCACGGTCTGGCTCTTGGTGAGAATCCCCTTGTGGCAGCCGAGGCAGAGGTCCTTGCCGGCTTTCGGCAGGAGCTTCGGCGCGTCGCTCGCATGGGCGGCATGGCACGACGCGCACGCCTTGGCTGTCTTGATGGGGGGATGAACGGTCGCCGCCTTTTTGAGCTTCTCTTCGATCTGAGGGTGGCATTGGTAGCACAGGCCCGCGCCTTCCGCGGCAAAAAACTTTTTCACCGAGGAGCCGTGCGGATTGTGGCAGGAGGTGCAGCCGCCCTCCAGCGCCGGGTGGACGAACTTCTTTTTTATTTCCTCCTGCATGTCGCTGTGGCAGGTGAAGCACAGGTTTGCGCCCTCTTTCAGAAGCAGCGCGGTGTTGTTCGACTCATGGGGATTATGGCAGGAGGTGCAGTCCCCCGTGGACACCGGGCCGTGGACGAACTTGAAGTCCGTTTTGTCGGGATGGCAGGAAGCGCAGAGCTCCTTGGCCGGCTGGGCAAGGAGCTTCGGCTCCGCCGAGTCGTGCGGATTGTGGCAGGTCGTGCACATTCCGTCTTTGATGGGCGGATGCACGTGTTTCATGGCCCCGAACGACGGATGGCACTGGTAGCACAAGCCGGGCACTGCCTGCGCGAGCTTAAAGGTCTTGCTGTTTTTCTGGGGGTGCGGGGACGCGATCGCCTGGTGGCAGGTGTCGCAGGGGTCCGCCGCAGGGTGGACATTTTTGGTTTTCAGCATGCCTTTGTGGCATTGCGAGGTCACACAGCCTCCTTCCCCCGTTGCGGCTGTCCCATTGGCAGGCCGAATGCCTGAAATGAACAGCAAAAACAAGGCAGGGAAGAACAAAATAACGTTTGTTTTTTTCATAGATTTGCAGATTTTGCCCTTCAGAAATATAAGCAAAAATCAGACCATATTTTCAAGCTCTTAATCGCTTGAATTCACAGAAAAATGAAATGCGGCGTGGGTGATATGACGCCAGGGGAGAGTTATATCACTCCGCCCAGGGGGTCAGTTGGGTGTTCCTCACCCTTTTGTCATAGGAAGCCTTTTCCAGTATATATATTCGGAAGCGCCGGGCACGATGAGGTCCGGCAGCCTCCCTGCCCGGATGTAACCGCATGCCGAATAAAACATCATTGCCTTTCTGTTGAAAGAAGAAACGCAGAGATAGCTGTTGGGGCAGCGGCGAGCCATGATCCGCTCGGCAAAGGTCAGGAGCTTTTTGCCGACTCCCTGCCTGCGGACCTCCGGCGCCACGCCCACGGCCCGGACATAGCCTCCTCGCGCAAAGACCGGCTCAGGCGTAAAGATAATGAAGCCGGCTGTTTTTCCCCCTCGTTCGCAAACGTACGCCTGCTTCAACGTTATGTATTTTGAAAAGTCTATTCCTTCGCGCAGCGTCTTCCATGGTTCGGATGCGGCGGCGATGTCGCCGCAGGCCCGAATATGGCGGCGTTTCATAGGTATGATTTCAACAGCGACGCGTTTCATGCCGCCTGCGCCTCTTTTTTCAGTTCTTCAAAGACGTCACGGGCGCGGCGCTCGGCGTCCGTGCGGCTGCCGGTGTTGTCGATGACGTAGTCGGCATAGCCCCGTTTTTCGGCAAGCGGCATCTGGCTCGTTATTCTTGCCGCCGCCTGCTCCCGGTTGAGGCCGTCGCGGGCCATGAGGCGCTCGATCTGCTGTTCCCGCTCCGCGTACACGACGACGACCTTGTCCATATTCCGCTGATAGCCGGTCTCGATGAGCAGGGCGGCGTCGAACACGATGATGGCCTCCGGCGAGCGGGCCCTGACATGGCTTACCTGCGCCATGTAGGCCGCAAAGACCTTCGGGTGGAGGCACTGGTTGAGCCACGCGCGCTCCTGGGCGTCATGAAACACGATTTCGCCGAGTTTTCTCCGGTCGATGCAGCCGTCCGGGAGCAGGATGTCCTTCCCGAAGTGGCCGAGAACCTCCTGCCAGGCCTTCTGGCCCGGCTCCAGCAGCCCATGCACGATCTTGTCGGCGTCGATGACATGGGCCCCGAGTTCCTTGAATACGCGCGCCGCAAGACTTTTGCCGCTGGCAATCCCGCCGGTGAGTCCTACGATAAGCATCGCCAGGCCTTTCGTCCGCCGATTCCCGCGGTCATTCCGTTGCTTCTTTCGGGGAAAAACAGATTCCGAAAAAACGCTTCTCCGGATTAGCCCGGGAGGCCGGGTAAGAGTGATGGATTCGTTTATGTCCCGTGAAACAGGACGAGCGCTTTTTTCAGCAGAAAGAACATCAAATCAACGGTCTTCATTATACCACCGGCGAGGAACCGCGGGTAGTCCATATTTTCCGCGAGGCAGATATCGATGAGGAGGGCCGCGAACGCGATGTTGAACAGATAGATGAGGGGATAGGAAAAGACCGCTCCCTGCTCCCGGATGTCGTTCTGGTCGGTTTGCAGAAAGAGGAAGGTAAGCGTCAGATGGAACGCAAAGGTCGCTCCGGCGAGAAAGATGAGCGCGTCCGTCGCCGCGCCGCGGGAGGACGCGAGGCGGGCCAGCCCGTAGAGGATGAGCGCCAGGAAGGTGTAGAGCGGGAAAAAGTAGGGGGCGAGGGTGATGATAAAATTTGATTTGGTTATGGCGACGCGGCCGCCCCGGTCGCTTGCATGGAACGATTTCACCGAACCACCGAACAGCATGGCAAAGAGCGCGTGCGTGAGTTCATGGCCCACGACATAGGTGAATATCGGCTTTTTAAAAAGGACGTGAACGGCAAGATACGCGAGCCCGCCGCCGAAAAAGTAGTACGGCGCGCCCGGCTTGTACCGGATGCTCACGGCCGTCGCCGCGAGCTGATGGGTGAACCCCGCGCAAAACGGGACGAGGGCAAGGCCGAGCAGGATTTTCAGGACTCTTTTTGCCATGGGCCGCCTCCCGTCCTCACGTCGTCTTCTGTATCCGGAACAACACGAAGAACGACGCTGCGGCAAAAAACGCATTTGCGAACCACGCCGCCACGACCGGGGGAAGCGCGCCCGAACGGCCGAGCGATTCGCCTACACTCGCCAGCATCCAGTAGACGAACGCGATCGCCACGGCGAACGCAAAGCCCTTGGATGCCCCGCCCCCCCGCACCTTGTGGATCGAGAACGGAATGGAAATCAAGACCATGAGCAGGCTGGCGAGCGGGAACGCCAGCTTGCTGTGCAGGTCGACTTCCTCCTCTACCGCCTTGTAGCCGCTCGTTTTGAGCCGCCGCACGTAGTTCCACATCTCGTTGAAGTTCATCTCATCGGAGTTTTTTACGATCAGGCCGAGGTCGTCAGGGCTCTCGACGATGTTGTAGGCCTCCCCGTCCGAAGGGCGCGCGCGCACGACATCGCCGTCGGTGATGAATGTGCGGCTGTGCCGAAGACGCCAGGCGCCGCCATCCCACACCAGGGCGTCCGCCTTGATCTGCTCGCGCACGGAAAAGTCGGGGTTCAGCTTATAAATGTTCAGGCCGAGCATCTCGTTGCGGCCGGGAGAAACCAGCTCGATATTGGCGATGCTGTTGTCAGGGCCGCGGAGCCACAGCTTTTGCTGCTGAAACATCACCCGCTGTTCTTTTTTTTCCATCTCCACGCTCCGGATGTGGTCCGCGCGCGAGCTGGAGGCGGGCATGATGATTTCATTGTTTATGAACCCGAATGCCGACACCAGGAGCCCTCCGGCAAGCATCGGCGCGATGATTTTCGCCGTGCTTACGCCGCTCGTGCGCATGGCTATGATTTCGTTGTGGCGCGAGAGGTCGCCGAGGGAAAGCAGCGCCGCGATGAGCGTGGCCATGGGGAGCGACAGCGAAATCATGCCGGGGATGCTGTACCAGAAGAACTTCGTCATCTGCACGACCGTGGCGCGGTACTTGATAAACCGGTCGGCCTTCTGGAGGAATTCCACGCAGAGGTATACGACGAGGATGCCGGCCAGCGCTCCGAGGACGAGCAAAATGAATTTTTTGAAAATATATCTGCTCAGAATGGTCATGCCGCGTCCCGCCCGCTACCCCCGTAGTTTACTCCGGTTTTTCCATCTGTAATAGAGCCTGCTGACGGAGCTTCCGATCATGAAATTGATCTCATGCCCTTTTTTGATGACGAAGACCGCCGCTGCCGCCATAAGAAGGCCGTTGGGTATCCAGTACGCAAGGCCCGGGCGCAGGGTCCCGGTCTCGGCGAGGTTGGTGGCGGCGCCCAGGATGATGTAATAGCCGAGGAACACCGCGACCGCGACGGCCACGCCCGCCGACTTGCCGCTGCGGCTTTTCCGGATGCCGAGCGGCGCTCCGAGCAGCCCGAGGATGAGGCAGGCAAACGGAATCGAGAGCCGCTTGTGCAGCTCGGTTTCAAGGGGATAGGCAGGCTTCCCTTCCCGCCTGGCGCGTTCGATTCCCTGGAGCAGCTCCCTGCTGCTCATGTCCTCGTGCCCCCTGCCGGGAGGGCCTTTCTGAACGAGCGTGTTGTTGATGTCGAGGTAAAGCCGCGCAGCGTCGAACCGCATGTGTGTATAGGCTGATTGCCCCTCGCGGGGCTGCGTCTGGACGCTGCCGTCCTGCAGGGCGAGGGTGACGTTCAGCGACTGCTGGTCCGCGATGAGCTTCCCCCGTTTGGCCACGATGGCGAAGGGCTCCTTGACAGAGCGCTCATCCGAGATAAAAACGCCTTCCATTTCATCGGATGACGTCATCTTGTCGACGTAGATCACCATGCCGTCGAACGTGCTGCTGAAGACGCCGGGCTCGATTCCGATCATGGCCCGGGACTTTACCATGTTGAACAGGTGCGCTTTGAGCGCCGAGTTCGCTCCGGGGACCAGCACCAGCGAGGTCGCCGCCGTCACGGCAAAGGCGATCAGCGCGAAAAAAATTACCGGCCGGATCATGCGGTAGAGGCTGATGCGGGAGGCCTTCATGGCCGTTATCTCCGAGTCCGCGGAGAGCCGGGCGAAGGTCGTCAGCGAGGCCACGAGGAGCGACATGGGGATGGTGATGACGAGAAAGTTCGGCACCACGAGGGCGAGCACCTTGGCTGTCGAGCCCAAGGTGGCGCCTTTCGAAACGACGAGGTCCGCGAGCCGGTACAGCCTCTGGAGAATGAGCACAAGCAGAAGCACCGCCATGCTGAGGAAGAACGGCGGCAGCATCTCCCGAAAGATATACCGGTCTACGATACGGGGCCTCAGCATGGCTATTTCCTGATCTCTTCGATGACGTTCGTGTCGATCTTGTTCATGTCGAAGTAATCCCTTTCAAGCTCCTCCACGTAGAAGCGGTCAAGTCCGCTGTTCACGAGAAAGTCCTCGCGCACCCGGCAGTCGCGGGACACGATGATGTGCGGCAGAAGATTGTTGAGATAGAATGACTCCTTCCGGATGTCGAGGATGATGTCCTCGAAGACGCCGTGCGGCACCGGCCCCTGTACGATCCCCAGGGACCGGAGCTCCCGGTTGAGGTCCTCGATGAAGATTTCCTGGTCCTCCTTGGAATCAAGCTCCGCGTAGATGCTCTTGAACCGATTCTTGATGTAGCGGTGGATGGCGAGGTAGAGTTTGTCGTCTTCGTTGACCCTGGCGATCGACGCGGCGATGTCGCGGTACGTGGTGTCGCCGGCCCTGATCTGCACGAGCCCCTGGAAGAGCGTTTCGATCTTCTTTCGACCGTACCGCGTCAGGTAGCGGTTTCCCCGCAGGGGGTTGATGAAGATCTCGCGGAACAGGTCCGGGCTTATCCTGTCGAAGATCTCCTTGTTGCCCGAGAGGCTCCGGATGTTGCTCTCGCTCAGTGACGAGTTCTCCATGAACGCGAGGTTGTTGATCATGGCCGCGGCGCTGTCATAGCGGTCGAAGTAGGTGAGGATGGAGCTCATGGACTCGAGCACGCTCATGTCGTTCGTGTCCCGGGCGTGCTCGTCGCAGGCGCGGACCGTGTCGAGGAGAAGGCCCTCGAACGCCTGGTCCCTGACGGCGGTGGATTTCTGTTTGGCCTTCAAAAGCTTGATGAGGTCTTCTTCCGAAAGGTGTCCCCTGATCTTGTCCGTCCTGAAAAACAGCCCTTCGAAGATCGCGCGGGTGTCCCGCACATAGTCCGGCTCCTCCACCTCGACGATCCGCATGTCCTTGAGGAGCAGTTCGTCGAGCGTGTCGAAAAGCGTCTGGGGAATGTTGAGGCGCAGGCTCAGGGTGCGGAGCCTCGAGAGTTTGGCCAGTTCCGAGGGGCTCACCTCGCTCTTTTCCGAGACGGCGATGAGGATGTCCTTGTATTCGTCCACGATTTTCTTGTTTTCGGGGAGTTTGTACATCCCGTCGATCTTGATGCGCTCCTGCTGATACGGGATGATGTTGTGCTTTTTCGCCAGATTGTCGAGGGTGATATGCGCCTCGGCCGGCAGCGCCTTCTGTGCGACGTACAGCGCGTTGAAGGAGCCGAAGTATTCCTTATTATGCCGGTTCAGCAGACGAAAGAGAAACACGAGGGCCCTGGGGTCTCCCTGGGCGCCGAAAATTTCGCGGCAGAGCGCGGTGTCGTCGGCCGCGCCCACCGTGGCGCTCCTTTTAAGCTGTTTGCCGATGTTCCTCAGGAGTTCGCGCTGAATTTCCCTGATCTCCGCCATGCGGGGCGAATGCACGAAAAAATAATAATTCGAGACCGCGTTGCCCGTGAGAAACAGCTGGTCGAACGACTCCCTGCCCGACGTGTTGTTCGTGAAGGTGATGTTGTCGCTCTTGTCGTAAAACGCGCCGTACATGACCAGGCGGTTGGAAACATCCTTGCGCAGCAGGTCCTTGAGCGGCAGGTCGACGCCGAACATGTATTCGCAGAGGCTGCCGCCGGTCCCGGTAAAGCTGACGCCGTCCGGGGAGATGATGAATTCGTTGATGCCCGAAAAAAAACGGTCTCCTTCGGGGAGCGACTCGTAGCAGTACCTGCCGCTCAGGTCCTCGCCCGTGATGGTGACGAAATAATCCAGTTTTTCGTTGGCTTTTCCGTGGAG
>DASWAB010000148.1:0-2272 GCA_036391375.1 Nitrospirota bacterium | reverse complement strand
GGTTTGAAGGCCTTTTCATCCAGTTTGATCAGTTGGACGAGGTTCGCCGGGTTCGACGATTTGCCCGAGGGATACGCGAGCACGGCATCACCTGGCTTCATTGACGATGCCGTGATGGATGCTCCGGAGCTGCTGCCCTCGGCGTACACGAGCACGTCTCCCGGCTGTATCGTCGCCGCGTACCCGCCGCCCTTTTTTTCAGGGGCCAGAACTCTCAGCATGGTCAAAAGCGATCCGAACGCGCCCGCAAGCGATGCAAGCAGGACCCCGAGGGTGAACCTCCTTCGGGTGATCCCTTCCTTGCCGCCCGCTTTTCCGGGTTTTTCGCCTACCATAACAGTTCCTCCTCGCGGTCCTCCGATACCTCCCGGAAGGGAATGAAATACCGGGAAAACAGCACGAGTTCGACGCCGGCGATCAAAAACTCGGAAGCGAGCAGCGTGCCCAGCAGGTAGTCGCTTCCCGTGCCGGTTATCAGGAGATAGGCGAAGGCGGCTCCCGCGCCGGTCAGCAGGACTGCCAGGACTAGCACGGCGACCTCTGCGGCCTTTGGATAGGAGGGCTTTCTTTCCCGGATGATTTCAAAGCTCATATCATTTCCTCTTTTCCAGCGCGAGGTACACGAAATAGCCGAAGATAAACAGGACAAGCACGGCGCCGAATGCGACGAATCCGATTTGAAAAGCGTCCAGTTCGCCGGGAAACTCGGGGAGAAAGGGCGGCTTCTTGCCGACCGTTTTCTCCTGCGCGATCTTTATCCGTATGCCGGACAGCGCGTTCACCGTCGATTCGGTCACGTTCATCGGATCGATCTGATCGAATCCCGCCGTGTCCTTGTGGCAGCTTTCACAGACCTTGGGCACCTCGGGCATCGAGTTCCGGTGAGCATGGTGGCAGGTAACGCAGGAAGGCCCGCCCTTGCCGTCAAGATACGCCCTGCCCATGATGCTTTTTGCATACCGGGCGACGGACGGATAGTGGCAACGGCTGCACATGTCGAAGAGCCTCTTGCCGGACGGCTTGCCGATGAAGCCGTGGTCTTTCGACATGGCCCGCGACATTCTGTCTGCAAATTGTCCCCCGAGGCTCTGAATGTTCCCTACATCGACGCTTGCGTCTCCCCCGTGGCAGAGGTCGCAGGTAATTCCGTTCTGCCGGTGGACCGATCCGTTCCATTCCAGAACAGGCCGCCCAAGTTCGCCGCCCAGAAACGTGTGGCATATCACGCATGCCCCCTGCCCCTGCTCCGCGCCGGCGTTCAGCCCGAACAGCAGGAGCAGCGCTGCCCCGCACAGCGCAGCTACCCGCTTCTTATTCATGATCCCGGCCTCGTATGATGTCAATGGCATGATAGACGAAAGGAAACCCGCAATAAGGAGAACATCTCCGCACAGATTACGTTTTATGTATTTTAGTATATCAGAGGATCGAGAAAGGTGCGGTTCTGCTTTAATATCTTTTTATCTCTGTATAAGGAAGGGCCACTGGGTGGCAAAGGAAGAGTGAGAAATACTTCGTTGTCGGGGACCAGAAACTTATGCGACGGGTTCGCCATAGGGCACGCTTAACCCAGCAGTTCCTCAAGCGTATACAGACGGGCTTTTTTCGCTTTGAGCGCTTTCAACCCGGCCTTGATTTCACCCATCAACGCCGCGTCGGAGCGGATGGCGAGCGTCTCCTTCCAGCTTTCGAACTCGTCCGGGCTCACCAGCACGGCGGCGGGCGATCCGTTCCTGGTGATCACCACTTCCTCGTCAGTGGCCTGGACGGCGTCGATCAGCCCGCTTAATTTCATTTTCGCCTCGGAAAGCGACAGTATTTTCATCGTAAATGACCTCCATTGGGATAGACCAGAATTGTGGTCATGATCGCCACCATTTTTCAGCATAACGCTTGACAGAAAGTCGGAATCTGATAGAATCTCCCTGGCTCTCGAGAGTACGTACTATTCAAATCACTGTTTCATTATCAATTGATAAGGAATGGGATGTCACCAGAGCAACGTAAAAGCATACTGAAACGATGGGATCTGACGGAGCAGGAGCTTACCGAGATCATCCAGCAGAATCCAAGTATGCGCGGCCTGATGCTCGGATATATCGCAGAATACAAATTACGAAAGATGCACTTCTCCGGTTCTTTATTTGACAATGTCCACAAAGCTGATGATCATGACCGGACTAGAAAAGGTGATCTTATTGTTACGTACAAGGGTAAAGATTTCACGATAGAGTGCAAATCACTCCAAACGAACAGCATTAAAACAATGGCA
>DASWAB010000147.1:0-3058 GCA_036391375.1 Nitrospirota bacterium | reverse complement strand
CGTCGCGCTTGGCCATCCTGCGCCCGGCAAACACTCCTCGAAACGCAGGGACGTGTCCGAAGTAATTCTCAAAAAATTGTAGTTTTTATTCAAATCCCAATAAACCCTCCCAACCTGTTATCCCCCTCTTGATTCATGCGGGGGCAGGCCTCGAATCTTGCCCTCGAATGTTTTAATCGGGGGGGTTCTATCAGGGACATGGCTTCCACCACGAACCAGATTCCCGCTCAGAATCGTTGCGGGAATGTCAGCATGGGCGTTCCGGGAACCCGATCTGATATAATTATCCCGAGACTCCCATGAAAGCCCTTATACTCAAGAAGACCACGAACCTCTCCGAAAACGGCTCTCCCCTCGAACTCGTCGATCTCCCTCTTCCCGTCCCGAAAGAGCATGAAATCCTCGTAAAAGTCTCGGTCTGCGGCGTGTGTCATACGGAACTTGACGAGATTGAAGGACGAACCCCTCCGTCGAAGTTTCCGATCGTGCCGGGGCATCAGATCGTCGGGCGGGTGGAAAAAGCGGGAGGCAATGCAACAAGGTACAGGCCCGGAGACAGGATCGGCATTGCCTGGATCAACTCGGCGTGCGGCAGGTGCCGGTTTTGCCTGGGAGGGCAGGAAAACCTTTGTGACGACTTCAAGGCCACCGGCAGGGACGCTGACGGCGGGTATGCGGAATATACTGTGGCGCCGGAAGCATTTGCCTACGCGATACCCGGCATATTTACTGACAGCGAGGCCGCGCCGCTCCTCTGCGCGGGGGCTATCGGCTACCGTTCCCTTCGCCTTGCGAACATGAAGGACGGTGACAACCTCGGACTCACCGGGTTCGGCGCCTCCGCGCATCTCGTGCTCAAGATGGTGAAACACTTGTATCCCCGTTCTGCTGTTTACGTCTTCTCGCGAACGGAAAGTGAACGCCAGTTCGCCAGAGAACTCGGGGCAGCCTGGGCAGGGGATACGCAGGAAACGACGCCGAAGAACCTGCACGCGATCATCGATACGACCCCTGCCTGGAAACCGGTCGCCGATGCGATGAAGAACCTTGAAAAAGGCGGACGGCTCGTGATTAACGCCATCCGCAAGGAAGACCGCGACAAGGATGCGCTTCTTTCCCTGGAGTACCCCCGCGACCTGTGGATGGAGAAGGAGATAAAGAGCGTTGCAAACATCACGCGGAAAGACGTGGAGGAGTTTCTCCGGCTTGCCGCGGAAATCCCGGTCAGGCCCGAAATCCAGGAGTATCCCCTGGAAAAGGCAAACGCGGCCCTTCTTGAACTCAAGGAACGAAAAATCCGGGGAGCGAAGGTTCTCAAGCTATGAATGCACATGTCAGGATACTGTCTTTTGGCGCGAGCGACGCGGGGAAAAAGCGGGCAAACAACGAGGACGCCTGTCTTGTCGACGACGCTATTGGGCTGTATGCCGTCGCGGACGGCATCGGCGGCAGCGAAGGCGGCGAGGTGGCGAGCCGGCTTGCCGTCGAAACGCTTGCGTCGGCTGTTCCCGGCATGCTTGCAGGATTGCCGCGGGGTTTTTCCGAAGGCAAAAATGAACTCGTTATGCTCCGCTCCGCGTTGGAAAGTGCGAACCGGCGCATTCGCGAGGAGAGATCGCGGCATCCCGAACTCGCCGGGATGGGGACGACGCTGACCGCGTTGTTTGTCAGGGAGCGGCGCGCCTGTCTTATCCATATCGGGGACAGCCGGGCTTATCTCTTCCGGTCAGGGAAATTGAGGCAGATATCCGTTGATCATTCGCTGGTAGCGGAATATGTCAGGGCCGGGCGGCTTACGCCGGAACAGGCGAGAATCAGCACGTATCGCCACATAATCACCCGCGCGCTTGGAACGGAAGATGACATCGCCCCGGACGCGGCGGCAGAAGACTTGCGGCAGGGGGATATTTTTCTCCTCTGCACCGACGGCCTTACGGAGATGGTTGATGATAAGAGGATCGCTGAAATACTCGCAGCGAACGGGCCCCGCAAAGCCGTGCAGGAGCTTATTGACGCGGCCAACAGAGAAGGAGGCGTTGACAACATTACGGCGGTCGTTGCGCAGGTTACGTCAATATGAAGCTATGATTATGTCAGTCTCGCCCGTCGGGAACCATCGTGCTATTACGATTTTACAGATTACTGTCATGAGGCGGATCAAACATCCTTTTCCAGAAGCGCCACGGGGAAGCTTGCAAAGAGAAGGGAGAGGGGGAGCCGCTGTTCTCCTTTTTCCTGCTCCGTGTCGACGACTTCGGCGGTAATCATGTTCCGGAATCGCGCTCCCTTCCCAGCATCGGGAAGCGCCAGATGCGTGTCACCCCACACTGCTTCACGGAACAGCATTGACCGGCTGTCAATGAGCCGCGTCGGGAACCGCGGGACCGCGACGATTACCGAAGCGCCGTCCAGACTGCGCACAAACGCGCACACGTGACCGGCCTTTTCCCCCGCGGCGGCCAGGGGCGCGTATTCACCCCGCTCAAACAACGCCCTGCGGGCCATCCGATAATGAAGGGCCTTGACGATAAGGAACTGCTTGATCATTCCGTCGTCTTCATGCAACAGCAGCTTCTGCGCAAGTCCGGCCGTCGTTTTCTCTGTTTCAATTCGCTTGAGTTCCGCCAGCATCCGAATTCGTTTTTCATAATCAACGGGCCTGCGGTTGTCCGGGTCTACGAGGCTGAAGTCCCACAGTTCCGTGCCCTGGTAAAAATCCGGCACTCCAGGCGAGGCGATCTTGAGCAAGGTCTGGGAAAGGGAGTTGAACACTCCGTAGCGGGACACCATTCGCTGAAAGGGTAAAAAGTCGTCAAGAAAACGGTTCTTCCTCACAGGCGACAGGACGGCCTCAATAAACGCCAGGAGGGCATCTTCGTATTTTGCATCCGGGTTGATCCAGCTCGTGTTCACCTTTGCCTCGCGCGATGCCTTGAGCATATATTCCTTTATGCGCTGTATGAGATCCTCGTAGGCGCTGCCCTGAGCGCCACCCGCGGGCCAAACGCCGACAAGGGTCTGATACAGAAAATATTCTTCGTTCCGGTCCGGAACCCGG
>DASWAB010000146.1:0-2340 GCA_036391375.1 Nitrospirota bacterium | reverse complement strand
GTGGCCTCCAAATTCATCGACCACCGCATGGGCCAGAGAGCTTTGCTCAAAATCAGCGGTCGGGACATATTTTTTCACACCTTCGTTAAAACTGATCAGCCGGCCGAAACCGCCTTGCGCAAAGGCATAGAGCTTCTGAATGAGCGCGCGGTGCCGCTCGGTGCGCATGTCCTCTTCTCTCCGGTGTCCGGACATGATCACGTCCGCTATGTGCAGGATGTCCAGCAGGTCGCGGTATTCTTTGGCTGAAATCTCGATATTCATGGTTTTTGCCTTTCGCCTGATCCAGAATTATGAAAATAATTTTAGAGCTGCAGGAGCCATTGAGAACAGCGTTTCTCAAAGACATCTTAGCGGCTCCTTCTTTAATCTTAACACGTGGTGTCAAATAGCAGAAAAAACGGCACCGCCTTCTTTGGCCGGGCCTGATAAAAAACCATGTTTTCGAACCTTGGTATCAGGAAACACACGTCAGGCCGGCGGACATCACGGCCTCGCAGTTGACGATTGCGGTTTCCGGTGCTACCCTTTAATTAAGAGGATTAAATTAGTCTTTTTTTAAAGCGTGCTGTCGGTAAAAAGGAGGTGGCATCATGATTGCCGTAGTAGGAGCAACGGGGAACGTCGGCGGAAAGGTCGCCGAACACCTGATAAAAAAAGGCGAAGCAGTGCGGCTCATCGCGCGGTCATCGGACCGGCTGCGGCCGTTCGTGGGCAAGCAGGCGGCGGCCTTTGCGGGCGACGCAAACAACACAGAATTTCTGGCAAAGGCGTTCAAGGGCGTTGACGCCGTCTTTACCCTGATCCCGCCGGACCCGAGAACGAGCGATTTTATGCAGTATGCGGACAAGATCGGAGAAAGCATCGCACGCGCGATTGAACTTGCGAAGGTAAAGTACGTCGTGAACCTTTCGAGCGTCGGCGCCGAACTGTCCGGGGGAACCGGTCCGATCAAGGGTCTGCATGCCATGGAGGAGCGACTGAAGAAGATCAAAGGGCTCAACGTCCTGCACCTGCGGGCGGCGTTTTTTATGGAGAACCTGCTCCGGAGCATCGACCTGATCAGGTCAAAGGGCGTCAACGGAGAATCGATCCGGGGCGATCTGAGGATGCCGATGATCGCAACAAGGGACATCGCGGACTACGCTTCGGGCCGCCTCATCAGGAAAGACTTTAGCGGCTCATCAGTCCGGTATCTCCTGGGCCATCGCGACCTCAGTATGATCGAGGCAACGGAGATCATCGGCAGGAAGATCAACAAGCCCGGCCTGTCGTACGTGATGTTCCCCTACGATGAGGCCGAAAAGGGCATGATCGCCATGGGGCTGTCGCCCGATATGAGCAGGCTTTACATCGAGATGAGCAAGGCCTTCAACGAGGGCCTGATCACGTCCGAGAAGCGCACGAAGGAAAACACCACCGCGACCTCATTCGAGACATTTTGCGATGAAGTGTTCGTCCCGAGATACGCGCAAAAGAGGGCGGCGTGACAAATGTCTCCGCGCAGGAGGAACGAATTTGTTGAATAAAGGAGGTGTCTGTTTATGAAAGACCTTGCAAGAGTCGGCAACCATCCAATCCATCCGATGCTTGTTCCGCTTCCCATCGGGCTCTGGATATTTTCCCTCGTTACCGACATTATCTACCGGATAAGCGGGAACGGCGTGTGGTCGAGTGTAGCCTACTATGCGATGGCGGGCGGCATTATCGGCGCGGCCCTCGCAGCCCTGCCGGGGTTCGTGGACCTCTTGGACCTGAAAGCCTCACGGGTGAAAAAAATAGCGCTCTGGCATATGCTCATTAACGTGGCGGCGCTTATTTTGTTCATCGTCAACCTGTATCTCCGGACGGGCGCTCCTGACGCAACGGCCCCGTTTGTTCTCTCCATCATCGGCGTGCTCTTCATCATCGTATCCGGCTGGCTCGGCGGACAGATGGTGTATGTGCACGGACTGGCGGTGGATGAAACAGAAGTGTGCGCGCCGGGAGAAGGTACCCATAGGGCAAATGCATGAAGTGAAATTCGGGACGTTGATTCTCCACGATCGCGTTTTTTCCGTGACCACGTCAATCGGAAAAGCGCGGGAGGGAACCAGCGCCCCGAATTTTTATCTTTCCACCGCAGAACGACGTTGCCTGCCCATCGCGAGTAAGGTATTTCCGCGAGTTCAGAAAACAAATATGATCGAGGTCCGGAGGATTTGACGCTATGTCTTAGCCACGCGCACGAGAGAATTGTTTTCGTTCAGCCCGTCGATGATCGCGCCGAGTCCGGCCATGTTTTTGAGATAATCGAGGGCTTCCGGGGAAATCTCTTCGCCGGGAACCAGCAGCGGGATG
>DASWAB010000145.1:0-1877 GCA_036391375.1 Nitrospirota bacterium | reverse complement strand
AGGGAAACGTCAGCGAATACCGTATCGTCGGCCCCGACGAATTCGACCATACGCAGGGCCTGATCAGTATGGACTCTCCCATGGCCCGGGCGCTCATGAAAAAGACGGAAGGCGATGAGGTCGTCGTTAAAAGGCCGAAGGGCGACGCCCTGTTCACGATCGTGAGCGTGCAGTACCGGCCGTTCCGCTGAGGCGGCATGAATCTCCTCCTCTTGCATAAAGAAGACTTTGTCGATGGCGAAGATCGCGTCCGGCTCCGGGGCCGCCGCCTCCGGCACGTGAGGGAAGTCCATCGGGCAGGGGTCGGCGACGAGCTTTGCGTCGGGCTGCTCGGCGGGAATATCGGCACAGGCAGGGTGATCCGTCTGGACGAAGAAAATCTCGAGCTGGAGGTGAGGCTCGGCCGAACGCCGCCGCCCATGCTTCCGGTCACGCTCATCCTGGCCCTGCCTCGGCCCAAGGTGCTGAGGCGGGTTCTCCGGTCCGCGAGCGCCATGGGGGTAAAGCGGATCATCCTGCTCAATTCCTTTCGGGTGGAAAAAAGCTTCTGGCAGAGTCCGCTTCTCGGCCGGGAAGCCGTGCGCGAGCAATTGATGCTCGGCCTGGAACAGGCGCGGGACACCATCCTGCCCGAGGTCCTGCTGAAGCCGCTGTTCAAGCCTTTTGTCGAAGACGACCTGCCGAATCTGATCAACGGAACGCTGCCGCTTGTTGCTCATCCGCAGGCCTCCGACGATTGTCCCCGCGCTGTCTCTCGTGCCGTGACCCTTGCCGTCGGACCCGAAGGCGGCTTCATCACCTACGAAATCGAGAAGCTCCTGTCGTGCGGGTTTACGCCGGTCCACCTCGGAGAGCGCATCCTGAGCGTGGAAACCGCGGTGCCTGCGCTGCTTGCGCGGTTGTTTTGAATGCGGCTCAATCGAAACGAGAAAGGCAGATCATGATTCCCATTACGCGCGCTTTCTCTCTTGACGAGCATGAAATCCGTTTTGTCTTCGTCCGCGCCTCCGGCCCCGGCGGTCAGAACGTAAACAAGGTCGCCACGGCCGTGCAGCTCCGGTTCGATGTGGGGAACTCGCCGTCCCTGCCGGGAGACGTGCGCACACGCCTCATCCGCCTGGCGGGCCGACGCGTCACTCAGGACGGCATTCTCATCATCGAGGCGAGACAGTTCCGCACCCAGGAGCGAAACCGTGAAGACGCAATCGGGCGGCTCGTGGAGCTGATCCGAAAAGCGGCGGAGAAACCGAAGCCCAGAAAGAAAACGAAGCCGTCCCGAGAGGCGAAAGAGAAAAGGATCGAGAGCAAGAAGCAGAGAAGCAAGGTCAAACAGATGCGAATGGCTCCGAGCTCTGATTGATTGCCGCCAGAGCGAAGCAGGAACTTATCTTTTAACCATGAATGGACACGAATGTAATGCGTCTCTCTATTTGTTTTGTTCGTAAAAATTCGCACTGATTCGTGGTGAAAAAGGTTTTATGGCACAACCGTGGCAAACAATCGGGAAGGTCGATACCCCTGACGGCGTTCTCGAACTCCGTTGCCGGGGCGAACGCGACTTTCTGATCCTGATCAACAGCCGCGTTCTCATGAACAGCAGCGCAAGCCGCTCCGAGACAGTCCTCGGAGAACGCGCTTGCAGACTCGTTGCATCCCGAAGGCGTCCCCGCGTGCTCATCGGCGGATTGGGCATGGGTCTGACCCTGCGCGCTGCGCTCGATGCCTTGCCGGAAACAGCGCAGGTCGTTGTGGCGGAATTGAACGAAGTCGTCGTGAAGTGGTGCCGCGGTCCGCTTGCGGGGCTGACGCAAAACGCCGCGGGCGATCCCCGCGTCGAAATCGAGATTGCAGACGTGTCCGCCGTGATAGCAGGGGCG
>DASWAB010000144.1:0-13135 GCA_036391375.1 Nitrospirota bacterium | reverse complement strand
CTCCGTCGAAGGAAAACAGGAGGCTCTCCGGCTCATCCTGAAAACAGCGGATACGCCGGTGGTCGTAGCCGGCGGCCATTGGATCCAGGCCTTCGGGCTGGTCTCGGGCGAAGTCTCGAGCTCCGGCAAAAGCATAGGAATTTTTGGGGGCGTTTCCGGGATCGCCGGACAGGGCGCAAACTCTCTCGTGCTCTCGCTGCCCGCGTACGGCAACAGGCTCATCAGGAAGGAGGCGCTTTCTCAGGAAGCGGCCTTCATCACCGTGCCGCAGGATGCGGAGTTCCCTGCCGCTTCGGCAAGGAACGGATTCGAAGCCGCAGCCCTGGACTTTACGATCGATGCGGAATGGCTCATGCCCCTTCCGCCCGAAAGCGGACCTTCACTTTCTCAGGCAGAAGTGATTATCGACCTGGGATACGGCATTAAAGACAAGACAGGGTTTGCGCTCGCGCAGGAACTGAAGAAGAAACTGGTATCCATGGGGCTCGCGCCGATGTTCGGCGCAACGCGCAAGGTGACCCAGGACCTCAAACTCCTGCCGCTCGACGCGCAGATCGGCCAGACCGGCGTCGGGGTGAATCCCAGGCTTATTATCGCCCTCGGCATTTCGGGCGCGCCCCAGCACATCGACTACCTCGGGACGCGCGCCGAGGTCCTCTGTTTCAACAAGGATGCCGAGGCGCCGCTCATGAAACTGAACCAGACCAGGCCTTCGCCGCGCGTCCATCCGGTCGCGGGGGACCTGTTCGTGACGGTGAAGGAGCTGATCGAAAAACTGGGGTAGCCCATTCCCTGCCGCATCACGCGGCGATGGTGCTATACTTACTTTGTGACGATTTTCTCATTCCATCACGAAGGAGGAACACGAATATGAAAATGATAAAACTAACGATGTATGTGGCCTTCTCGGCCGTGTTAACCGCCGCGCTCGCACTGGCAGCTTCTCATGATATGTTCAAGGCAAAACTGACGGGCAAGGAAGTCGTCGCCGCGGTTACGACGAAAGCGGGAGGCGAAGCTGATTTCAAGTTGAGTAAAGACGGCAAGGAGCTGAGCTACATTCTCAAACTAAAGGACATTGAAAACGTCACGGCTGCGCATATCCACGCCGGCAAGATGGGCGAAAACGGCGGACCGGTTGCGGGCCTCTTTGCGGGTCCGGAGAAAGAAGGGATGTTCACCGGCGAACTGGCCAAGGGCGTTATCACGGACAAGGACCTGGTCGGCCCCCTGGCCGGAAAGACGATTGACGACCTCGTGGCGATGATCAGGGAGGGAGGCGCTTACGTTAACGTCCATACCGTCAAGTATCCGGACGGGGAGGTCCGCGGCCAGATCAAGTAGCGCCCAAGTGACGGACAACAGCCTGCCGGTAAAAAAAGGAGCCGGGTTCCCTTCCCGGCTCCTTTTTTGGTACGCTCCCAGGGCGTTTTCACCTGCAAGAGCTTAAATAATCGGGAGGCGGTTACGCACCTCCCGTTCGTGGTGTCTTTACTTTACCGGAAACAAAAATCGTTAAACCTATTTGACTATTCCAGGTATGGGATATACAATATGATGATTAGGGTTTGAAAAGTCTCTGTTTTTCCTCATTTTAGCCCACAGCGAACTGATTCCACCAGCAAAAAGGAGAGGGTATACAGCATGAAGCGCGCTTCTCTGTGCCTCTTTTTATCTTTCGTTCTTCTTTCTCCGGCTGCGCTCCGCGCCCAGGAAACCTACGTCCATCACGCAATGAGAATCACCTTTTCCCCTTCTGACCATCGGCTCACTGCCGTAGATTCCATCACGCTTCCGGAGGACGCCCCTCGGGAAATCACCTTCGCGTTGCACAGTGGGCTTAAACCCTCATCTTCCACGCCCCTCGTTCGCATCGAAAAGCAATCGGAAAAACCGGGGCCAGCCCCGCTTGAATTGTTTAAAGCCGTCCTGCCGCCGGGCCTTCACGCCTTCACCCTCTCCTATGAGGGAAGGATTTTCCATCCGGTTGAGCAAGCCGTCAAGGAGTCGGCCCGCGGGGTCCAGGAGACGCCGGGCATTATCTCGCCGGACGGCGTATATCTTTCCGGGGGATCTTCCTGGTATCCGGACTTCGGGACCGGGCTCGTGACCTTCGACCTGGAGGTGAAATTGCCCGGAGGATGGGACGCGGTAAGCCAGGGAGAGCGCACGCTTCACGACAAGAGGAAAAATGCGACATCCGCCCGCTGGAACGCTCCGGAGCCGCAGGACTCGATTTTTATAATCGCCGCGCCTTTTACGGAATACGACAAGCCGGCGGGCGGCGTCCAGGCCATGGTCTTTCTTCGCTCGCCTGATCCCGGACTGGCGCAAAAGTATCTCGTCGCCACGGCGACCTACATAGACCTTTACAGCAGGCTCATCGGCCCCTATCCCTATAAAAAATTCGCGCTCGTCGAAAACTTCTGGGAGACCGGCTTCGGCATGCCGTCCTTCACGCTTTTGGGGCCCGCGGTCCTGCGCCTCCCCTTCATTGTCAACACCTCCTATCCCCACGAAATCCTGCACAACTGGTGGGGCAACAGCGTGTTTCCGGTCTACGAAAAAGGCAACTGGTCCGAAGGAATCACGGCCTATATGGCCGACCACCTGATGAAGGAGCTGCAGAACGCGGGGGCCGATTACCGCATGACCACGCTCCAGAAATACGCGGATTACGTGGCCGGCAACCGGGATTTTCCGCTCACAGAGTTTCGCTCGCGCCACGACCCGGCCACCGAGGCCGTGGGCTACGGCAAGTCGCTCATGTTCTTTCACATGCTGAGGCGGGAACTGGGAGATGACACGTTCAAGTCAGGACTGCGCGAATTCTACAAAAAAAACAAGTTTCGTTTCGCGTCGTTTGACGACTTGCGGGCAAGCTTCGAGGCCGTTTCGGGAAAGGACCTGAAAGCGGAGTTCGGGCAGTGGGTTGATCGCGTTGGCGCGCCGCAGCTCGTGGCGGACAGTCCCGCGGTCGGTCCGGGAAAAGGCGGCTATCTCCTCACGGCGATGCTTGAACAGACCCAGCCAGGCGACGCCTACCGGCTTCACGTCCCGGTTGCCGTGACCATGGAAGGACAGGAGCAGGCGCTCGAGACGACCGTCGAGATGCATGAAAAGCGGCTGAGACTCATGATTCCCGCGCCCGCGAGGCCCCTCAGGCTCGACATTGATCCCGAGTTCGACCTTTTCCGCCGCCTGTCCCGGGAAGAGACGCCGCCCGCGATCTCTCAGGCGCTCGGCGCGAAGAAAATGCTGATTATCCTCCCTTCCGCGGACGGTGAGAAGCTTCTCTCGGCGTACCGCGGACTCGCGGACGCCATAGGCAGGTCCGGGCCGGATGAGGTCGAAGTGAAGTCAGACTCCGAGGTGAAGAAGCTGCCGTTTGACCGCGCTGTTGTGATTCTGGGATGGGAAAACCGTTTTCGCGCATCGGCGATATCTGCCCTGGCCGGGTATGATGTCGCTTTTCAAACGGGGGCTCTTCGTATCGAAAAAACCGAAATTCCGCGGCAAAACCACTCCGTGGTGCTCACCGCACGGCTCCCGGAGAACAAAGACATGGCGATAATGTTCGTCGCCTCCGATGCGCCGGAGGCAATGGACGGACTCGGACGGAAGCTCCCGCACTATCACAAGTACAGCTATCTCGCCTTCGAAGGACCGGAGCCCGCGAACACTGCAAAGGGCCGGTGGCCCGTGATTGATTCTCCCCTGACGCTTTTCGTTCCCGCCGCCGACGGCAATATCAAGAAAGTTGAAATGGGCAGGCTCCCACAGCGGGAGCCGCTTGCAAGCCTCGCTCCGGTCTTTTCAAAAGAGCGGATGATGAACGCGATCTCGTTTCTTGCGCGGAGCGACCTGAAGGGAAGAGCAATAGGCACGCCGGAGATCGACAGGGCCGCGGAGTACATCGCGGAGCAGTTCAGGCAGGCGGGGCTCAAGCCCGGCGGGGATGAGGGGAGATATTTTGAGGAGTGGCAGGACCCTCGGACCAAAATCCGGATGAAGAACGTCATCGGCGTGCTCCCGGGCAGGAGACAGGAATGGGCGGGGCAGAGCGTAGTCATCGGCGCGCACTACGACCACCTCGGTCTGGGGATGTCCATCGGCAGGACGGAGGACAGGGGGAAAGTCCATCCCGGAGCGGACGACAACGCCAGCGGCGTGAGCGTGCTTTTGGAACTCGCGCGGGCGCTCAAGGACACATTGAACCCCGACCGGAGCGTCGTCTTTATCGCGTTTACCGGCGAAGAGGAAGGAAAGCTCGGGTCGAAGCACTACGCGGCGAACGAGAAGCTTTTCCCCGTCGACAAATGCATCGGCATGATAAACCTCGACACCGTGGGCAGGCTCGGAAAGAGAAAACTCCTCGTGCTTGACGCGGGCTCGGCAAAGGAATGGGTGCACATCTTCCGGGGCGCCGGGTTCGTCACCGGCGTTGAGCTCGAGACCGTTTCAACGGAGCTCGATTCGAGCGATCAGAAAAGTTTCGAGGAGGCCGCCGTCCCCGCGGTCCAGCTCTTTTCCGGACCGCATGCGGACTACCACCGGCCATCCGACACGGTCGAGAAGATCGATTCCGAGGGGCTCGTAAAAACCGCCTCGGTTGCCAAGGAAGTGGTAGAATATCTATCAGCACGCGAGGGGCCGCTCTCATCGGCGCTCAGACCCGGCCGCAGCGGGGAAACTGCGCCGAGGACGGAGCGCAGGGTAAGCCTCGGAACCATCCCTGATTACGCTTACGCCGGAAAGGGCGTCCGGCTCTCAGGCACGGTCCAGGGGTCCCCGGCCGAGAAAGCGGGCCTCAAAGAAGGCGATGTGATCATCAGGATCAATACTGCCGGGCTCGGGGGCTTGAAGGACTTGTCCGATATCCTGAAGACGTTAACGCCTGGGGACAGGGTTTCGATCACCTATTTGAGGGACGGCAGGCAGCGGAAGACCGGCGCCGTGCTACAAGAACGGTGAGCGTCATTCTTGAGATGCAAGGGGTGTGCAGTGAAAAACGATGAGGCAATGAAAAAACAAAACGGCGAGCTCCCAGAATCCGGGGACCAGCGCCGCGAGGAGGGGCTGCTCTATCACGCCCTTTTCAGCAAATTCCCCGACGGCATCCTCATCGTCGATTTCGACGGGTCGTTCATTGATTTTAATGAAGCGGCCCATCGACAGCTCGGGTACACACGGGAGGAATTTGCAAGGCTCCGCATCTCCGACATCGACCCCGTCCAGACCCCGGAGGACGTCAAGGCCAGCATCAGGGAGGTCCTCGACAAGGGGAGCGCGGAATTCGAGGTTAAACACCGGACGAAGGAGGGTGAGATACAGGACGTCCATGTCGTCACTCAATTGCTGCCCCTGTCCGGCCGTACGGTCTTTCATACGATATGGCGCGATATCACCAAAAGAAAACAGGCGCAGGCGGCGCTCCGGGAATCGGAAAATAAATACCGGGACCTGTTTGAAAACGCGAATGACGCGATTTTCATCATCGACGCGGACCTGAACTATATCGACGCGAACAAACGGGCCACGGAGCTTTTCGGGTATTCGCGGAAGGAATTTCTGAAGATGAAGATCCTCGACCTCATCCCTCCCGAACAGGCCCCTCGGTCGGAGAGCGAGTTTAAAAAATTATGGGAGCGGGGTGCATACGAAAAATTCACCGGAAAACTCCGCACGAAAGACGGCCGCTGGCTGGACATCGAGGTCAGTTCGTCCGCGATTGTCAAGGGCGGCAAGATCATCGGGGCACGGGACATCGTAAGGGACATTACCGAACGGAAGCGGATGGAGGACGCGCTGCGGTCGAGCGAGAACCTCCTGCAGACCATCATCGAAACGGAGCCGGAATGCGTCAAGCTCGTCGCCCCGGACGGCGCCCTGCTGATGATGAACCGGGCCGGGCTGGAAATGCTCGAGGTCGACGCTCCCGGCCAGGTGATAGGAAAATCTATTTATTCGCTGGTCGCCCCGGAGCACCTCGATGCCTTAAAGAAAACCCTGAAAGAAGTTTTTCAGGGCAAAAACGGAACGCTTGAATTCGACGCGATCGGCTTCAAGGGAAAGCGCCTCCGGCTTGAAACCCGCGCCGTTCCCCTTCGCAATACGCATAATGAGATCATCGCCATGCTCGCGGTCACCCGCAACGTGACCGAACGGAAAAAACTGGAGGAAGAGCTTATCCGCGCGCAGAAGCTCGATTCCGTCGGGCTTCTTGCCGGGGGCATAGCGCACGACTTCAACAACCTCCTGACGGCCATCCTCGGAAACATCAGCCTTGCGAAAAATTATCTGCATAATGAAGATAAGGCTTTCATTCGACTGGGGGAGGCGGAAAGTGCGTCGCTCCGCGCAAAGGACCTGACCCGTCAACTGCTGACGTTTTCCCGCGGGGGGGCCCCCGTGAAGACCACGGTGTCTCTCGGGACGATCATCAGAGAAGCGGCGGGGTTTGCCCTGCGGGGAGCCGATGTGCGGTGCCGCCTGGTTATCCCGGAAGGCCTCTGGCCCGTGGAGGCGGATGAAGGACAGATGAGCCAGGTCATCAACAACATGATCATTAACGCCGACCAGTCCATGCCGGAGGGAGGCTGCGTCGATATAGAGTGCAAAAACGTCGCCGTTCGGGAGGAGGACGCCCTTCCGCTCAGGTCCGGCGATTACGTCAAGATATCCATCCAGGACCATGGAATCGGCATAGCGCCGGAGCATCTTTCAAAAATATTCGACCCCTACTTTACGACAAAGCAGAAAGGGAGCGGCTTCGGCTTGGCCATCACATACTCCATCATCAAGAGGCACGAAGGGTTTATTGCCGTGGAGTCGCAGTTGGGGAGGGGGACGTCCTTCTACATTTATCTCCCCGCGTCCCGCAGCGGGGCGCCGCTCCGGAGGACCCGCAGCGAATTGCACCGCCCCGGCTCGGGCAGGATACTCATCATGGATGACGAGGAAGCGGTAAGATCGGTCGCAGCGGAGATGCTGAAGAGTCTGGGATATGAAGTCGAGGTCGCCAAAGACGGTGAGGAGGCGATCACCCTGTATGCGGAGTCAAAAAAATCGGGGAAAGGGTTTCACGCTGTCATCATGGATTTAACCGTGCCGGGAGGCATGGGCGGCAAGGACGCCGTCAAAAAACTGCTCGATATCGATCCCGCCGTCAAAGCAATCGTCTCGAGCGGCTACTCAAACGATGAGATAATGGCCGACCACAAAAAATACGGCTTTACGGGCATGATAGCGAAGCCGTATAAGCTCGCCACGCTGAGCGAAGTGGTAAATGCCGTGCTGCGCGCGTAATCCCTTCTCCTCGCAGTCATTCCACGGGCGATTCCTTCCCTACTCTTCCCCGGCGAAGGCATCCTTCACAGGGACCCACCTTCGAACGCCTTTGCGATAGCGGTTGTACGATTCGCCGAACCTGCGGCTCAGGTGCGGCTCCTCATAGAAAACGACGATCAGGTGCGCGGTGGCGAAAAACCCGGCTGCGTATCGCAGCAGAGCCCACGACTCGAAAAAGGCCGCTTCTCCCAGCAACACGAGGAGATAACCGAGATACAGCGGGTTCCGGACATAACGATAGAGGCCATGCACCACGAGGGCACGGGGCGGATCAAAGAAGGAAGGCGTGCCGCTCCCCCGGCTTGCAAAATCCCACAGACATCGCAAAAAAATCGCGCCGCCCGTGGCCGCCGGCGCCAGCGCGAGATACTGAGGGACCTGCCACGGCGACGGCATGATCGTGAGGTTACGGAGCAAAAGCCAGGCGGGCGCAAAAATCGTAACGCTGCCCGCGATGAAAATCGTGTAAAGGATGTCTTTGATGAACAGCATTGCCGCGCATCAGTCGTAGGTGACCAGCATCGCTTCCTTGATCTTCTGCGCCTTTTCCCGGTTCACGAGCTTTTCGACGATGGCGAGGCCGAAATTGAGCGCCGTGCCCGGCCCCCTGCTCGTCAGCACGTTCCCGTCGACGACCACGGACCTCTCCTCATAGATCGCCCCTCCGAGCCGGTCCTTGTAGGAGGGAAAAGACGTGGCGCGCTTGCCCGCGAGCACGCCCGCGCCCGCGAATACGATCGGCGCAGCGCAGATAGCCCCCGCAGCCTTCCCCTGCTGCACAAAGCTTTTTACCAGCTCCTTCACACGCGCGTCGGCGTTCAGGTTGTCCGCTCCCGGCTGTCCGCCGGGCAACACGATCATGTCGAAGCCGTCGGGCTTCACCGCATCGATGACCGTATCGGGAACCACCTTCACGTTCCGGGCGCTTGCGATCGGACCGGCGTGAAGGCCTGCGACGACGTATCGATCTGGGCGCGCCGGAGCACGTCAATAATCGCCACCGCCTCCACTTCCTCGAAGCCATCCGCAAGGATGACCGCTACTCTCGGCATAGAAACCCCCTTTTTTAACCATACTATGTGTATGATCGGATATAAACATTTCCTCTCTGCTCAGGCCTTCTGCCGGAGCTTCGCGCAGCCTGAGCAACAGTAATAGGATAATGCGTTTCGGAGTGCATCAACCGGCAGGGGCCTGAAAAACAGGGGAGAACGAACATCCGTCCGCTCTCCCCTCGTTGACAATCACTTGTCCTTTCGACGCTCCATGTATTTCTCAATATGTGAAACCAGCTTTTCACGCTGCTCCGGCGTGAGCATGTCGTGGATCTCCGTAAATTTTGCTGAAATGAACCGGATCATATCATTTGCCTGTGCCTGGTTCCTCTCCACCAGCGCATTCAGTTTCGCCTTGTCGAGCTCGGGGCTCCGCATGAGTTCGTCGGCTTCCTTCATGGTTTCCTCACGCTGCCTGGTCAGTTCGGGTCTCCTGGCAAGAAATTCATCCTTGATCTTTTCGAGCTGGGCTTTTTGCGTGTCGTTCAACTTGAGCTCCGAGACCATGTGGTTTACCACATGCTCCGCCCGCTGCTCAGGTGTGTGATAACACCCGTTCAAGCCCAGCGCAGCCAGCGCAGTCAGTATGATCATAATGGAAAATCTGTTTTTCAGCATGACTTGCTCCTTTCTGTGTCTTGTCTCCAAGTGCTGAAGAACCTTTTTCTTCGGCTATTTTAATTGTAGCACAGCCCCGTTGCCGGCGTTTCTTTTGGTAAAAAGCGGGATGACGGCAATCACTTGCGTCGGGGATTTCCCTCCCCGCAGCGGAACGCACTGATCACGCTTCCGGCCCTTTTTCCCGCCGGCAGGGGGCGAGAATCGCATGGATATCCGCCTCGTCGTAGCGCTCGCGCCGCCAGCGATACGGCAGGTCGATAATCTCGCCGGCCTGACGAATGCCGCACAATGCCCGAAACGCCTCGGCAAGCACGACCCGCTGCTGCGAAACGTTGAACGGCTCGCCAAGCGGATGACCGAACGGCCAGCGCAGAAAGACGCTCCGCGGAGGCTTGACTTTGACGGAGTAGTCCCGCACAATCGATATCCCGACGGTCGGGATGCCCGACCGCTCGAGCTCACGCTGGATCAGCCCCACGGACTGATTGCAGATGCCTCACCCCGGCGTGAGCACTGCCGCATCCACTCCTCCCTGCTTCAGCAAGCCTGCAACCTCCGGCGCGGTCCTGTTGACAAGCGTCACGATGTGCGGCCCGGTAATGTGCCCCATGAAGCTGTAGTGCCGCTCCGCCAGTCTGCCGATGACGCCTTCCCGCTCGAACTCCCGCAGCCGCTCCACGGGAAAAACGATGTTCAGGTCGCGGTCCGCGTCCTTGTGATCGTAATAGTCATGGGTGATCATGAGGCTGTCCATCGGACGCGTAAAATCAATCGCCCGGTACGAGGGGTCGCCCTCCCTGTCCGTCATGTTGAAGGGCGGCTGGTCCCGGTGGTGCACGCCTGCCGTCGTCACCATGGCCACGGTGCACGCTGAAAGCGGCTTCGTGAGCGGCGTCCAGGGGACGTCCTCCGATTCCCAGGGGGCATAGGATTCGACGAAGCGACTGGCGAGCGAAGGGAACCTCGTAATCACCCGCGCAATGAGCCGGTTTTTGAATCGATGCCAGGTCATTTTTCTCTACCATCCTTAATGAAATGAGAGGGGGAAAGGTACCGCTGAAAACTGTGTCTCCGCGGCGCAAAAAAAGGCCGGAAGACGTTTTCCCCTTCCGGCAAAATTGAATATTTTTTCTCGCTATGCCGCCTTGGCATGAAAAGCTCTGATCTCCTCGGGCGTAAAGACGCCCACTTCGGCAATCCGCGCCTTATTGATCAGGAACCCGGGAACGAGATTGCGGGCCTCCATCTCGTTCTTCACGTCCACGATGGCATACCCGGTATGATCGCCGCTCTTGCAGCCATAGCTGAATTGCTTCAGGATCTCCGGTCCCTTGGCAAGTTGTTCATCGAGCGCCTTCAGACACTCTTCTTTCGTATGGGGGGTTTCAATCAGGTATCTCATCTAAGCCTCCTTCCTGTCCATCCACGCGCAGCCTCACGGCTGCATCAAGGACTCTATTCATCCTGTTTTTAGGATATCACCGCCATGCCGTCCTGTCAATTGCGCAGCAGGGCTCCAATGGGGGATCATTCTTTTGCATTACGATCCCCGGCAGCCATGTCCGGTTCCAGACCTGGATGGCGGAGCTTCGGCGAATGAGCTCGCGCCAAATCTCCGTGGACTTTTTATCAAAAATCGAGCGCGCGTCCGCGGGGATGATGTGCCAGTCGCCCCGCTTTACCTCGCCTTCAAGTTGTCCCGGCAGCCAGCCTGCGTACCCGGCATACACCCGGAAATCCCTCTCCGTCCTGTGCGCGATGATCATGCGCCCCAGCGCGTTCCTGCTCGCGCTGACGTAGACGTTTCCGAACACCAGCGCGGACTCTTCCGGTTTCTCGTTCGACCGGATAAGCATCAGCATCCGGCGGCCCTCAACAGGCCCGCCGTAATACACGATGTCGCCCCGGTCTTTCAGGCCAGGCATGGGCGACAGCATGTCGGCAAGACGCACGTTCGTAGGAAGGTTGATGATGAGACCTGTTGCACCTCCGGCGCCGTAGCTGATGAGCAGGACGACCGTCTCCCGGAACCCGGGATCGGCGAGCGCGCGGCCGGCAACAAGGAATTTCCCCTTCCCCGGCAGCTCGGGCGCGAAAAGGTCCGCCTCGCGCATCATGGGGATGGCGGGATTTCCGGCCGGCGATAAACCGGCCTCCGCTCCCGCCGGCGCCGTTCCCGATGGAGAAATAAAAAGCGGAATAATGAAAAGCGCCAGGGCAGCGGCGGCTGTAAATACCGTCGATCTTTTGTCGCCTGCGAATGGAAGAGACATCCTCGGATCTGTCATCGTCTGATTTTCACGGGCTTCTCTTCTACAGCGTAACAGAAGAGTGCGGGAGTGTCAATGCGTATGTCTTCTTGCGCAGTCAAAGGAAACTGATTTATACTATTTTTAGAAGCAAGAAAGCCGGCATCTATGGCCGGCATCAGGAGTCCGATTTTCAGGGGATGAACTCATTATGAGCGCGACGAGTGCGGGGCTTCTTTTATACCGCGTGCAAAAAGGGAACCTTGAGGTGCTCCTCGTTCATCCGGGGGGGCCGCTCTGGGCGCGCAAGGACATCGGCGCGTGGTCGGTCCCGAAGGGGCTGATCGATGAAGGCGAGGACCCGCTGGAAGCGGCAAGGCGGGAATTTCATGAGGAAACCGGGTTTGTCGCAAACGGACCGTTTCTCCCGCTCACTCCCGTGAAGCTCAGGAGCGGCAAAACCGTAATTGCTTGGGCCGCAAAAGGCGACTGCGACCCGGGAAGGGCAAGGAGCAATACCTTCACGATGGAGTGGCCCCCTCATTCGGGAAAACGGCAGGCGTTCCCGGAAGCAGACCGGGCTGCGTGGTTCGCCACCGATGAAGCCGCGAGAAAGATCAATCCGGGGCAGGCGGCCCTGATCGAGGAATTGAGAAGGATAATCACGGCGTCATAATTAATAAATGTTGCCGCGGACGCCTTTTTTCCCGTTTGCCGCATATGACTTCGTGTTAAAATAGGGTAAAGCAGTCTGAAACCGGCTGCTCAGGGTGGGTGCAAAACTTTTCCGCCTCGAGTGGGAGCGGAGAGAGAAATTTCCATGCCGATAGACAAGACCATATTCGGCCATCGCTTTTCATCAAATGAAAGCCTGCGGCCGACGCAGGCGGAACTCCGGGCCTTCCTCGACAGCCCGAAAAAGGACGGGACGCGGGAACCGCAGAGGAGCGACCTGGCAAAATACGCAGGACTGGCCAGAAGTCTTCACGCCTTCAAGCATCAGCAGCGGCAGGCTTCCGCGCCCCTCGACTGCCGGGAGAAAATGCTCTTCGGCGTGCTCAACCATTCTCAAATCGTAAGGCCCGGACTGCAGTCGGCGGTGGAGCATTACAAATATTACGCGCACGCTCTCCGGATGCTCGATTTCAAAAAACCGATGTCGTTTATCGCCTCGGCAGAGGAGGAGATGGACAGACTCGACCTGAAAACGAAAAACAGCGCCGTCAAACTGGCCAGATTCCAGGAAATGGTCAATGTGCGGAAAAAAATGCTCCGGGTCCTGAACAGGCGCTGGCTGGCATTGGACGAAGAGATGATCAACATCGCCCGCTATATCAGGAGCAATCTGTCCAAGATCGCGAAGCTCTGTGAAATAGCAATGGGCATCCTCATGAACCCCCAGAGCAGCCTGAAGATCGAGCAGCAGCTCATCGAGGACGTCAAAACGCACTTTAAGAAACAGCTTAAGGATTCCCTGCGCCGGGGCGCCGTCACTTCGAAAAACCTCGAAACGGCGAAGCAGGACGTCGCTGCTCTCTCGAAGGAAATCACCCTTCAGCTCAAGGAAGATGTGAATGCGCTCCTGAAACTCTATGACGCGATCCTGGACCATGTCACGAAAATCATACAGGAGATAGACGCGTTGCTGGAAAACAGCGAAGGCAAAATTGCGGGGAACGTGGAAGCGGACCGGGAGCTTTTCTCGCGCCTCGAACAGATATTCGTGTCTCTCGTTTCCGATTATCAACCCGAAGGGAAAAAAACAGCGCCGTCCGCGGCAGCGCCTCACCAGCAGATCGGGGGAAGAAGGGAGGAGCTGCTCGACCTCCTCTTTGAATTGCTGCAAAAGGAGCGCCGGTC
>DASWAB010000143.1:0-1929 GCA_036391375.1 Nitrospirota bacterium | reverse complement strand
GGTAGCTCTCGGCAACCGCGCCCTGCTCGATGAATTGCGCATCGGCCCCGGCGGTCTTTCAGCAAAGGCCGACAATATGCGCAATGACGGACAGACCGTGATGATCGTCGCAGTAGACGGAAAGACAGTAGGACTTCTGGGCGTGGCCGATCCCATCAAGGAAACCACACCCGAGGCGGTCCGATACCTCCACGAGGATGGCATTCGCATTGTCATGCTCACCGGAGACAATCGGGCCACGGCGGATGCGGTTGCCAGGAAGATCGGTCTCGACGATATCATCGCGGAAGTCCTTCCCGGTCAGAAGGCCGAGGTGGTCAAACGTCTTCAGCGCGAGGGACGCTTTGTAGCCATGGCCGGAGACGGCATCAATGACGCGCCGGCCCTGGCCCAGGCCCAGGTTGGGATTGCCATGGGCACCGGTACGGATGTGGCTATGGAGAGCGCGGGCGTGACCTTGGTGAGAGGAGACCTCAGAGGCATCCTGCGGGCGCGGCTCCTCTCCCGCGCTACGATGAAGAACATCAAACAGAACCTCTTCTTCGCCTTTGTGTACAACGCCCTCGGAGTGCCCGTTGCGGCAGGTGTTCTGTACCCGTTCGCCGGGATTCTGCTCAGCCCCATTTTCGCCGCGGCGGCCATGAGTTTCAGCTCGGTCTCAGTCATCGGAAACGCGCTGCGGCTCAGGAGAGCGAAAATCTGACGATCTTGACAGATAAGGGGATAGGGAGAATGCTTTTCCTTTCTCATCTCTGAAAAGGAGGGACCCGGATGGCAAGCGGGAAAATGCCCGTGCTTTTCATCGGCCATGGCTCGCCGATGAACATCATTCTCGACAACAACTACACGAGAAGCCTTTCCGCACTGGGCAAAAGCCTTCCCCGGCCGAAGGCGATCTTGGTCGTCTCCGCGCACTGGCTCACCAAGGGGACGGCCGTCACCTGCATGGAAGGGCCGCGGACCATCCACGATTTTTACGGTTTTCCGGACGAGTTGTACCGGCTCCGCTACCCCAGTCCCGGCGCGCCGGCTGAGGCGCGGCTTGTGACGAAAACCATAAAGCGCGTCAAGGTCGTGTGCAACAGCGACTGGGGCCTCGACCACGCGTCCTGGGCCGTGCTCAGGCATATCTATCCCCGCGCGGACATCCCCGTGTTCGAGATGAGTCTTGCCTACACGTTCAATGAGTGGCATCCGAAGCCGCTCCGCTATCATTATGACCTTGCCGCTGAGCTCGCGGACCTGCGGACGCGCGGTGTTTTGATCATCGGCAGCGGGAACATCGTCCACAACCTCGGCATGATCGATTTCGAGAACATCGACGCCGGGACCTTCGACTGGGCGAAGGAATTCGACGAGCAGGTGAAGTCGGGCCTGCTCAGTGGAAATCACGATGCGCTGATCGACTATCACTCTCTGGGCGATGCCGCGGCGCTCGCCGTCCCCACCCTCGATCACTACCTCCCGATGATCTATGCGGCCGCCCTCCGGGAAAAGAACGAACCGATCACCTTCACTCACGAGGGATTCCAGTACGGCTCGATCTCGATGCGGTGCTTCAAGATCGGGTGAGCAAGCGAATCTACCGAGACACCGAGACACCGAGACACAGAGACACAGAGAAAAAAACAAACATCAGAGAGCTTCTCTGTGCGCTCTGTGGTTAAAACAGGCTTGGTTACGTGATTTCTCAGAAATGCCCCTGGTCATGGCGTTTTTCACGCGCAGGACGCCGTCCAAATCCTGCGCTTCGTTCCCAGGCGCTTACCTGCCAGTTGTCGAACCTGCTCATTTCCGGTATCCAGGGCGGAAGAGAAAGCCGTTGCAGGAGGGACAGCGAATAAACGTAGGGCTCGTACATGCGGCGCAACTCCGCAAGCCGCTCCGCCGAGTCGGACCGGGTCTGGAGTCGCATTTTTTCGCCGGCCA
>DASWAB010000142.1:0-6790 GCA_036391375.1 Nitrospirota bacterium | reverse complement strand
CGCAGCCGGTCGCCAACGCCCTCGATGGGATGGGCCTGTCCTTTCTTCGTAAGGGCGTTGAAGGTCGGCTTGTTCGCCATGTTTTCGAGCATCCATTCCTTCGCGAACTGGCCGGACTGGATCTCCGCGAGAATCTTTTTCATTTCTTTTTTCGTTTCTTCGTTGATGAGCCGCGGACCGCGGGTCAGATCGCCGTACTGCGCCGTGTTGCTGATCGAGTAGCGCATGTTCGAAATGCCGCCCTCGTAAATCAGGTCGACGATCAGCTTTAATTCGTGCAGGCACTCGAAATAGGCCATTTCCGGCGCATATCCTGCCTCGACGAGGGTCTCGTAGCCGGCCATGATGAGGGCCGTCGTGCCGCCGCAGAGCACCGCCTGCTCGCCGAAGAGATCGGTCTCCGTTTCCTCGCGGAAGGTCGTCTCGATAACGCCGGCCCTGCCCAGGCCGACGGCGCAGGCATAGGCCAGCGCCACGTCCTTGGCGTTTCCCGAAGGGTCTTGGTGCACCGCGATGAGGCCGGGGACGCCCTCGCCCTTCGTATACTGGGACCGCACGAGATGGCCCGGACTCTTGGGGGCTGCCATGAAGACGTTCACGTCCTCCCGCGGCACGATCTGGCCGAAGTGGATGTTGAAGCCGTGGGCGAAGGCGAGATACGCGCCCTTCTTGATATTCGGCTCGATGTCCTTCCGGTACATGCCGCCCTGCAGTTCATCGGGGACGAGGATCATGATGATATCTGCCGTCTTCGCCGCCTCGGCCGGTTCCACGACCTTGAGCCCGGCGCCGGCGGCCTTTTCCCAGGATTTGCTCCCCTTGCGGAGGCCCACCAGGACGTCGATACCGCTGTCCTTGAGGTTGTTCGAATGGGCGAAGCCCTGGCTTCCGTAGCCGATCACGGCCACTTTCTTGCCTTTCAGAATATTTATATCCGCATCTTTGTCATAGTAAATTTTCATCCTGTCCCCTTTCAACGATCATAATAATAGGTGAGGTTAATAAAAAAGACACACGAACTGTCCCGTGCATCTTTTTTGCCCGCAGCGGGCGTGCCACGGTTCCCGTGCGAAAACACCGGCTTCTGGCTGAAGAAGCCCTTTTCTCCGGCAAAGGTTACTGGAGCCGTTTTCCCAGCTCTTCGTCCTTGAAGAGCTGGTCGAGCGCTGTGGTCAACGCTTCGGAGAGCATCTCCTCGAGCTTCTCGCGGGAATAGAGGATATCCTGCTCAATGTTGCTGCTCACGTCGATCGTCCGGATGATTTTCTTTTCGGCGACATCTCCTGCGGTGACTTTCATCTGCACGGACGCCTTGAGATGGGTTTTCAAGCCAACCGCGGTGGATTCCAGCCACAGCGTCTCGATCTCTCCGCCGAGCAGGATCGCGGCCCCTTTCGCACTCATTCCTTCCCTGCTCAAATTCCACGGCCCGGCGTCCTTCACGGATATGCCGCGCGATTCAAGCGCTCGTTTCAGCCCGGCAGTGGCAATTCCCGCGACCGTCCCCTGGACCACAAGGTCGTTTTCCTCCCCGCTCGGGATCGTTCGCTTGCCCAGAAGCGACGGCTTTTTGCCGCGCTGGTCCTTAAAGGGGCTCACCCCCACGACAAGCTTTGCCTTCTTCTCCGTCTTTGCCCCTGGCGTCTGATAGCCGACATCGAGCAGGATCGGCCCCTTCTCCGCGCAGCCGGCAAGTATCAAAGCCAGGAAAAACATCAATGCTAACGATAAACCAGCGTATTTCGTTATCTTATAGTTCGCATTCCGCATTCCGCACTCCGCATTCATTCCCTGGTTATCGCCACCTTTCCCGTGCGTACGATCTCCTTGATCCCGATGGGACGCAGGAGTTCTATGAACGCTTCAAGCTTCTTCTCGTCGCCCGTCACCTGGAGCGTATAGGTCTTGGGTGAAGAGTCCACCACGCGGGCGCGGAAGATATCGGCAATGCGGAGCGCCTCGGCCCGGTGCTCAGGCTGGGCGTTCACCTTGATGAGGCACATCTCGCGTTCGACGTACTCCTTTTCAGCCAGGTCCGTCACCTTTATGACGTCGATGAGTTTGTTGAGCTGCTTGATGATCTGCTCGAGGATGCGTTCGTCGCCCGTGGTTACGATGGTCATCTGCGAGACCGAGGAATCGAGCGTCGGGCCGATCGAGATGGTCTCGATGTTGAACCCCCTGCCGCTGAACAGCCCCGACACCCGCGACAGCACGCCGAATTTGTTTTCCACCAGTACGGATATGATATGTTTCATCGCCTCTCCGCCTTCAGATTCTCATTCGTGATAATTCGTGCAATTCGTGGCCGGCTGCTTTACTTCACCGCTTTCAGCTTTTTCTCTTCCTTCTTTTTCTCTTCGCCGAAGATCATTTCGTTGATGGAGGCGCCGGCGGGGACCATCGGGAAGACCTTCTCGTAGCGGGCGACCACGAAATCCATGAACACCGGCTTTTTGACCCTGATCGCCTCCCTGAGCACCGGCGCCACGTCCGCCGGCTTCGTCGCGCGCAGCCCCACGGCGCCGTAGGCCTCGGCCACCTTCAGGAAGTCGGGCGTGCTGCCGAGATCGGAGGACGAATAGCGTTCGGAATAGAAGAGTTCCTGCCACTGGCGCACCATGCCGAGGAAGCGGTTGTTCAGGATCGCCACCTTCACCGGGATGTCGTTTTCCACCGCCGTGGCGAGTTCCTGGATGTTCATCTGGATGCTGCCGTCGCCTGAGATGCTGAACACCGTCTTGTCCGGATGGGCGATCTTCGCGCCGAGGGCCGCCGGGAAGCCGTAGCCCATGGTCCCGAGCCCGCCGGACGTGATGAGGGTCCGCGGCTTGTCGAACTTGTAGAACTGCGCAGCCCACATCTGGTGCTGGCCCACGTCGGTGACGATGATGCCGTCCCCTTCCGTCGCCTCATAGATTTTCTCGACCACGAACTGCGGCTTGATGACATCGTCGGCGTATTCGTACGACAGGGGCCGCTCCTCTCGCCAGGCCTCTACCTGCTTGAGCCAGCTCTTGCGGATCGCCTCCCAGGGTTCCTTGATGTGGTGCAGTTCCTTGTTGAGCTCGGCCATCACGTGCTTCACGTCGCCGACGATCGGAATGTCCACCCGCACGTTTTTCCTGATCGAAGTGGGGTCGATGTCGATGTGAATGATCTTGGCCTCGGGGGCGAACCCCTCCACTTTGCCCGTCACGCGGTCGTCGAACCTCGCGCCCACGGCGACGATGAGGTCCGAATTGTGGATCGCCATGTTGGCGTAATACGTCCCGTGCATGCCGAGCATGCCGAGCGAAAGCGGATGCGTGCCGGGAAACCCGCCGATCCCCATGAGCGTCATGGTCACGGGAACCCGTGTGGTCTCGGCGAACTCGAGAATCTCGGCCGCCGCGTTCGAGCTGATGACCCCCCCGCCGATGTAGGCCACCGGCTTCTTGGCCTTCGCGATCGCTTCGGCCGCCTGCTTGATCTGCCACTTGTTGCCGGAGAGCGTGGGATTGTAGCTCCTGATCTCGACCTTTTCGGACCAGTGGAAGTCGGCCTTGTTCGTCACCACGTCGCGCGGCAGATCGACGAGCACCGGACCGGGACGTCCGCTGGCGGCGATGTAGAACGCCTCCCGGATGGTCCGGGCAAGGTCTTTGACGTCCTTCACCAGATAGTTGTACTTCGTGCAGGGCCGCGTGATGCCGACAATGTCCGCTTCCTGGAACGCGTCGTTGCCGATCAGGGCCGTGGGCACCTGGCCGGTGAAGACGACGATCGGGATGGAGTCCATGTAGGCCGTGGCAAGGCCCGTGACCACATTCGTGGCGCCGGGGCCCGAGGTGACGAGGGCGACGCCGACCTTGCCGGTCGAGCGCGCGTAGCCGTCGGCCATGTGCACCCCTCCCTGCTCGTGCCGCGGAAGGACCATGCGGATGTCCTTCTGCTCGTAGAGGACGTCGAAAATCTTGAGCACGACGCCGCCGGGATAGCAGAAGAGCGTGTCGACCTTCTCCTTTTTCAGACACTCAAGGAATATTTCCGCGCCGGTAATCTGTTTGTTGGGCATGTTCACCCCTTCTAAGAAACGCTCGCCAGCGTGCTGGCTTGCTTATGCTTTTACGATAGCCCCCGTATTCGCCGAAGTGACCACCTTGGCGTACCGCGCGAGCCAGCCATTCTTGACTTTGGGCCCCCGGGGCTTCCATCTGGCGAGCCGTTTCCTCAGTTCCGGCCGGGACAGTTTTATTTCCAGTTTGCGGCCGGGGATATCCAGCACAATGCGGTCTCCGTTCTTCACGACGGCAATCGGACCGCCCTCAGCGGCCTCGGGAGAGATGTGGCCGATGCAGGGGCCGCGCGTCCCGCCTGAGAACCTTCCGTCGGTCAGCAGGACGACCGATTCGCCGAGCCCCATGCCGGAAATGGCCGAGGTGGGGGAGAGCATCTCGCGCATGCCCGGTCCGCCCTTGGGGCCTTCGTAGCGGATGACGATAACATGCCCCGCCTTGATCCTGTTGCCCAGGATGGCCTTCATGGCCTCTTCCTCGGAGTCGAACACGATGGCCGTTCCCTCGAACCGCTGCATCTTGTCGGAGACCGCGGTCTGCTTCACGACCGCCCCGTCCGGCGCAAGATTCCCGGACAGGACCGCGATGCCGCCCTCTTTATGGTAGGCCTGATCGACGGGGCGGATGACATCGGCGTTTTTCACCCGTCCTGCGTTTGCCAGCGCCTTTATCGATTTACCCGCGACCGTCGGTGATGCCTTGAGCACGCCCTTGAACCGCGACAGAACGCCCGGAATCCCCCCTGCCGCGTCGAGGTCTTCGAGATAGTGGTGCCCTCCGGGGAGCATGTTGCATATGTGGGGCGTCGTGCGGCTGATCCGGTCGAACGTTTCCAGCGACAGCTCGATGCCGGCTTCATGGGCAATGGCGGGGATGTGCAGCGTCGTATTCGTCGAGCCGCCGAGCGCCATGTCGATCCGGATGGCGTTTTCGAAGGCGTTCCTGGTCATGATCTTTCGGGGCGTGAGGTTCTCCCGCACCAGCCCCGCGACCCGCCTGCCGCTCTCGAACGCGATCCGCCGCTTCTCGCCGGAAACGGCCAGCGCCGTGGCGCACCCCGGCAGGCTCATGCCGAGGGACTCGGTGACGCAGGCCATGGTGTTCGCCGTGTACATGCCCTGGCAGGAGCCGGGGCCCGGGCAGGCGCAGACCTCGAGTTCGGCAAGCTCGCGTTCCGACATCTCGCCCTTTCTCACCCTGCCCACGGCCTCAAAGGCGCTGATAAGGTTCACCCGCTCTCCGCGGAAGTTGCCGGAATGCATGGGCCCCGCAGTCACCACGATCGTCGGGATGTCGAGCCGCGCCGCCGCCATGAGCATGCCGGGCGTGATCTTGTCGCAGTTCGTGAGGAGCACGAGGCCGTCGAAGGCGTGCGCCATGGCGATGGATTCGACCATGTCGGCGATCAGTTCGCGCGACGGGAGGGAATAATGCATGCCCGCATGCCCCATGGCGATGCCGTCGCAGATGCCCGGCAGACCAAAAAAAAGCGGCCAGCCGCCCCCAGCGTGCACGCCCTTCTCGATGAAGCGCTCCAGGTCGCGCATGCCGATGTGGCCGGGAATGAGGTCGGTGAAGCTCGTGGCGACGCCGATCATCGGCTTGTCGAGCTCGCCCCTTGTTATGCCCGTTGCGAACAAAAGCGCCCGGTGCGGCGCGCGCTCCATGCCTTTTTTGATGCGATCACTTCTCAAGGCCGCTCCCCATAATGTGAGAATTCGGAACTGATTGTAATTTTTAACATATACCGAGGGAAAGAGTCAATAAAAAAATCCCCCTTTACTCTTTAAACGTAAAGAGGGATTTCCCGTCTTCTCCGGAACTATAAACACAAAAGGCAAGGTCTGTTTCCCTTGCCTTGTCTCCTCAGGCCTGCCCTACCCTGCTCCGCCTGATTATTTCCATCATCTTGTCTTTCGCGGCCAATTTCAGTTTCTGGATCCGCTTTCTTTCCATTTCCTCCTCAGGAGAGAGGTACACGTGAGCATCAATGCTTGCCAGCGTGGTTTCGAGCTTGTGGTGTTCATCTTCCCACTTCTGGAACTCCGGACTCTCCACCCTGAGTCTTGATACAAGTGCTTCTTCCTTTACCTCCGCAATCATAGGCAGCCCTCCTTACTGGGGTTTGATGTCGATGAGAAGGCATGAAGAGATTACGTTACGGTTGTCTGCGCTTATATTACATTTGCGTTAAAAATATCATACCTGAATAAAAAATGCAAGAAGTAAAAAATACATTAAAAACAAAAGGTTACTCTCTATTCAGGTGGTTAATCACACTCTGGAACGGACCCTGCTCGAGCGTCATCACAAGGGCATCTTCCACTGGCGAATCGTAATAATCCCTGCGCACGGATGTACCCGCGAACCCGATGCTCGAATAGAGCTTCTGCGCGGCCGCGTTCGACATCCGGACCTCGAGAAACACCCTCCGAGCGCCCCTTTCGTAAGCGCGTTTGAGCGCGGCGAGCGTTAATCGCCGGCCGACTCCCTTCCTCCTGAAACGCGGCGCCACGGCAAGATTCAGAAGGTGGGCCTCGCCTGCCACGACCCAGAACACGATGTAACCGGCCACCGCGCGCTCCGGCCCCTCCGCGCGCGCGACCAGGAGCGTGGAAACAGCGGGGCTTCTGAACTCGGACAAAAACAGGTTCTTCGACCAGGGCTTGGAGAACGACTCCTGCTCGATGGCAAGGACCTGGTCCATGTCTTCCTTCCGCATGAAGTCTATC
>DASWAB010000141.1:0-16431 GCA_036391375.1 Nitrospirota bacterium | reverse complement strand
GTCTGCTTCGGTCATGCTGTGGATGTCGGCAATATGTCTTTTGGGAACAATAAGGGTGTGGACCGGCGCCTGAGGATTGATGTCCTCGAAGGCGATTATTTCTGCGTCTTCATGGACGATCTTCGCAAGGATCTGTTTCGCGATAATTTTACAGAAAAGGCAGTTTGGGTCATGAGTCACGTTTTTTCATCCCCCTGAGTTCCGGAAAAGCTCCTGAAAAAACAGGACTGTGCGCCGGTGTGACAGGCTGGGCCGGTCTGATCGACCTTGATGAGGAGCGTGTCCTGATCGCAGTCGTACAGGATGTCCTTTACCCGCTGCACATGGCCGGAGGTCTCGCCCTTCTGCCAGAATTTTTTCCGCGAACGGCTCCAGAACCAGGTGAGTCCGGTCTCGACGGTTCTGCGCAACGATTCCGCATTCATATAAGCGACCATCAGGACCTCGTTGCTTCGCCAGTCTTGAATGACCGCCGGAATCAGGCCCTTTTCGTCATATTTCAGGTTCTCGGGGATCTTCATCGCGGATGCGGATGTTGTATCATAAACAGCGAAGAATGTCCAGAACTACGTGCATGATGCATGCAAGGCGCTTACCGGCGTATGAACAGGAGGGGAAAACAAAAGCCGGTTTACAAAAGTAAGCCGGCTTTCGACAAACATATCTGAGAATGCTAAAATGCAGACGGACCGGCAAGGCCCGCCCGGTTAAATGAAAAGATTGATTTGGGAATCAACGGCAATATCCATCCACGTCGCTGCGCCGCCGAACTCGACGCCGTCAATGATGTCTTCCTTCTTGACGCCCAACACGTCCATCGTCATCTGGCAGGCGATCAGCTTTACGCCGCTCTCCATCGCCAGGTTAAGAAGCTCTCCAACACTCGCGACCCCGTGTTTTTTGAACATGGACTTCATCATGGATGTTGCCACGGCCTCCATGCCGGGCAGTGAGGATATCAACGTTGGGACCGGCACCGGCATCGGCAAGGCGGGGTTTCCCACGGGCGAGACCTTGAGATTGTCGGCATTTCCCTTCTTGATCATCTCAAGCCCAAAAAACGTAAAGAAGATCGTGACATCCATGTCCATCGCTGCCGCCGTTGTAGCAAGAATCAATGGTGGGTATGACATGTCCAGCGAGCCCTTGGACGCAATAATCGTCATCTTTTTGTTGGCCATATTAAATCACCCTGTTCCCTAAGCTGTTTTTCTGATGTAGAATGTGAATGCGCCGGAGCCTTCTTCTACTTTCAGGATCTCATTGCCGGTTCTCTTGGCCCAGGATGCCATGTCATTCTTAGAGCCGGGGTCCGTAGTCTCAACCTTGAGAACCTGATCTTTTGAGAGGGCCTCAACAGCCTTTTTCGTTTTCAAAATCGGCAAAGGACAACTCAAACCTTTCGCGTCAAGCACCTGATCAAACTGTAAACCTGTCATAATTCGCCACCTCCGTAAAAGAATCAACAATCACATGAAAACACCTGTTCTAAAATTATAAGACGGATTAGTTACAAAGTCAAGCAATTTTTTAACTATTACGAGAATCATAAAAGCCATTGTTAAATTTGGAAAATATTTAACAGCATAAAATATAAGGCAATTTGTCTGGCGATGTAATATCTGCCGGGCTCATGCGAAATTGCAAACCCGCGCCTTGGCATTCCCCGGATCCTGCCACCGGCGGGGCTCCACTGTGATATATTAAAAAAGCCCCCTGTCATGGATAAAATAGGAGAGAATATTCACAATTCCTGACGAATAAAAATACCTTGCCAGACAGGGCGGGTTCTGGTATAGTCTGCCACTGATATAAAACAATTCTAATGTGCAAAATGCGTGCTAAGCACATCCAACAAGGCATTATAACAGAGTGCTAAAAATCACGTAAAAACGGGGCAACAAAAAGCGGATTAGAAGCCTCCGAGCGGATTCATAATAAACTGAAAATAAATCAAAAAATGAATTGTCCACACCTGTGGATAAGTATGTTTGTAACCACGGGTGATTTTCAAGGGTTTTCGAGGCGTTTCTATGGATCAGAAAAGGGTTTGGGAAGAAATTTTGCTGCTCATAGAAAACCGAATGACTAAGCAGGGTTATGACACCTGGTTCAGCCAGTCCAAGCTCCACGCTCTCGATGAGAACAGGTTAGAGATAGAGGTGCCGAGCAAATTTCATCGCGACATGATCAAAGACCGTTACTGGGATACCTTGACAGAGGTGATCAGGGAAGTTACCAAGCGGGGCGATATGGAAATAGAGTTTTTCGTCCAGCCCCAGCAGGCGAAAAAAGCCGTTGCCCCAGCAAGGGAAGAGAAAAAAGAAGAGCGCGTGGTAAAAAGCGGCCTCTTCGAGAGGAAGTACACGTTTTCCAACTTCGTCGTCGGTCCCAGCAACCAGTTTGCCCATGCCGCCGCCAAGGCGGTTGCCGACGCGCCGGGCAGGGCGTACAACCCGCTGTTCATTTACAGCGGCGTTGGTTTGGGCAAGACCCACCTGATCAACGCCATCGGCCACCACGTTCAAAGCAAGTCGCCCCGCGTGAGGGTGGCGTATCTGTCATCAGAGCAGTTTACCAATGAGCTCATCAACCGCATAAGCCACCAACGGATGGAGGAGTTTCGGCAGAAATACCGGAATATGGACATCCTCCTGATCGACGACATCCAGTTTATCGCGGGCAAGGAGCGGACACAGGAGGAGTTCTTCCACACTTTCAACACCCTCTACGAGACGCAGAAACAGATCGTCCTCACCAGCGACCGGCAGCCCAAAGACATCCCGGATATCGAGGAGCGGCTTCGCTCGCGATTCGAATCCGGCCTCATCGCAGACATCCAGCCGCCGGACCTTGAGACGCGAATCGCCATTCTGAAGAAAAAAGCGGATTTCTGGGGCATCCGCCTGCCGGACGAGGTCGCTGAGTTTCTGGCCAGCATGATGAAGAACAACATCCGGGAGCTCGAAGGAGGGCTGGTGAAGCTGGGGGCTGTCTCTTCGCTCACGAACATGGAGATCACTCAGGATCTGGCCAAGAACGAGCTCAAGCACCTTCTCGACAGCAGGGAGCGCCTGATCACGAATGAGCTCGTGCAGAAGGCCGTGGCAGAGGCGTTCGGCGTACGGACCACCGACCTCAAGTCGAAACGACGCACCAAGGCCGTTGTCCTGCCGCGGCAAGTGGCCATGTATCTCAGCCGCACGCTGGTGGGTTCTTCGCTTCCGGAGACGGGCAATTTTTTCGGCGGAAAGGACCACAGCACCGTGATTCACGCCATTAAGGTGGTAGAGGAAAAGAAGGAGAAAGACCCGGAGCTGCGGGCGAGAATCGAGATGTTGATTAAGCAGTTAAGACCTTGAAAAACAGGACAATAACACAAAAAATTTTGTTGCTATTTTGCGGGGATTCTGATACTATTTGGGGGATGTGACAGGAGGCTTCCCTGATGAAACTGAAAATCAAGAAAGAGGAAATCCTGAAGGGGCTGCAGAGAATTCAGGGGGTCGTGGAAAAGAAAAACACGATGCCTATTCTCTCGAACATGCTTCTGACGGCCGAGGGAAAGGGCGTGGAGATCATCGCCACGGACCTTGAAATCGGGCTGCGCGGCCGCTATGCGGCAGAGGTCGAGAAACCCGGCTCCGTCACCGTCTCCGCAAAAAAAATGTATGAGATCGTTCGCGAACTCCCGGCCGAGGACATCCAGCTCAAAGTAGAGGACAACAGCTGGGTCAAAATACAATCCGGCCGCTCACACTTCAAGCTTGTAGGGCTGCCCAAGGATGAATTCCCCGCGCTTCCCGAGGTGGCGGAAGAAGGGCTGATCGGCATAGAGGGGGCGACGCTGCGGGAGATGATAAAAAAGACGCTCTACGCCGTGGGCGAAAACGACGCCCGGTACGTGCTGAACGGCCTTTTTCTGCACCTGACCCCGGCAAAAGGCATGCTGAACATCCGCATGGTCGGCACCGACGGCCACCGGCTTTCCATGATCGACCGCATGGTGGAAGCAAAATACAAGGAAGAGAGCGTCATCATCCCCAAAAAGGCAATGATGGAGCTCCGGCGGCTCCTTGAGGAAGACACTGCCGACGCCAATGCCGAACTGCGCTTCGGCTTCAGCAAGAACCACGCGTTGTTTAAACGCGACGGGCTGGTCATGGTTTCAAAGCTCATTGACGGCAGCTATCCGAATTATCAGCAGGTGGTGCCGGCGAAGAGCACCAAGAAGGTCATGGTATCCAAAGATGATTTTGCGCATGCCGTAAAGCGCGTTTCGATCCTCTCCAAGGAAAAGACAAACGCCGTGAAGCTGCAGCTTGAAAAAGACAAGCTCCTCCTTTCAACAAACAACCCGGAGGTGGGCGAGGCGACCGAAGAGCTCGGTGTGGAGTATAAGGGCGAGGAGATCAGCATTGGATTCAATTCGCGCTACCTGACGGACGTGCTTGCGGCCATGGACAGGCCGGCCATATCGCTGGAGCTGAGCGACGCCCTGAGTCCCTGCCTCATCACGGAAGAAGGCGACGAACACTACAAGTGCGTGGTCATGCCCATGAGGGTCTAAGGAGCAATTCGAAGTTACCCGAAACCCGAACAAGCACCGGCAGCAGGGAATAAACCAGCTCAGGATAGAGAACGTCGAATACATGATTTGTAGTTGCGAGGGATTGATCCGGTCCGGACAAATCCCTCTTTTTGCGAGGAGTGGATGGAGTATACCGCAGACAGCATAAAGGTGCTCGAAGGCCTGGAGGCCGTGCGCAAGCGGCCGGCCATGTACATCGGCAGCACCGGCAGCGTCGGCCTCCATCATCTCGTCTACGAGATCGTTGACAACAGCGTAGACGAGGCCATGGCGGGCTTCTGCAAGAACATCGATGTCGTGATCCACGTTGACAACAGCATCACGGTGACCGACGACGGACGCGGCATTCCCACGGAGATGCACAGCACACAGAAGCGCTCGGCCGCCGAGGTGGCCTTGACCGTGCTCCACGCCGGCGGCAAATTCGACAGCGAGGTGTACAAGGTCTCGGGCGGCCTCCACGGGGTGGGCGTGTCGGTCGTGAACGCGCTTTCGGAGTGGCTCGATCTCGAAATCAAGCAGAACGGCAAGGTATTCCAGCAGCGCTACGAACGCGGCGCGCCCCAGGCGCCGCTTGCCGTCACGGGCACGACGACCACGACGGGCACCAGGATAACGTTTAAGCCCGATTTCCAGATCTTCGAGGACCGTGAATACAGCTACGACATCCTGTCGCAGCGGCTCCGGGAGCTTGCGTTCCTGAACCGCGGCCTTAAGATTGCCATCCAGGACGAGCGCTCGGGCAAGAAGCAGACGTTCTTCTATGAAGGCGGCATCGTCTCGTTCATCGAATACCTGAACAAGAACAAGACGCCCCTCCATCCCTCGCCCATCTATCTTTCCAAGGAGCGTGAAGGCATCTTCGTCGAGATTGCCCTCCAGTACAACGACAGCTACGTGGAGCAGGTCTTCTCTTTTGCGAACAACATTAACACGCAGGAGGGCGGCACGCATCTCGTGGGTTTTAAAGCCGCGCTCACCCGTACGATCAACTCCTACGCCGTCGCGAGCGGGCTCCTCAAGAACGGGGCCGAGGCGCTCTCGGGCGATGACGTGCGCGAGGGCCTGACCGCGGTGGTCTCCGTGCGGCTTTCGAACCCGCAGTTCGAGGGACAGACGAAGACCAAGCTCGGCAACAGCGAGGTCAAGGGCATCGTCGAGGCCATGGTGAACGAGTCCCTGGGTTCGTACCTCGAAGAGAACCCCCTTGTGGCGCGCAAGGTCGCCGAAAAGGGGCTGAACGCCGCAAGGGCGCGCGAGGCAGCCAGAAAAGCGCGGGAGCTCACGCGGCGAAAGGGCGTTCTCGATTCCACCTCGCTTCCCGGCAAACTCGCCGATTGCCAGGAAAAAGACCCGGCCCTCTCAGAACTTTTCATCGTCGAGGGTGATTCGGCCGGCGGCTCGGCCAAGCAGGGCAGGGACCGCAGGAACCAGGCGATTCTGCCGCTCAAGGGCAAGATCCTGAACGTGGAAAAGGCGCGCTTCGACAAGATGCTCTCCTCCGACGAGATCAAGGTACTGATCACCGCCCTGGGCACGGGGATCGGCGCGGAGGAGTTCGACATCGCGAAGCTCCGGTATCACCGGATCGTCATCATGACCGACGCGGACGTCGACGGCGCGCACATCAGGACCCTTCTCCTTACGTTCTTCTACCGCCAGATGCCGCAGGTGATTGAGCGGGGCTATCTCTACATCGCCCAGCCTCCGCTCTTCAAGGTCAAGCGCGGCAAGACCGAGCGTTACATCAAGGACGACTCCCGCATGGAGGACTTTCTGCTCGATCTCGCTGCCGAGGACATGGAGCTTTATTCGCCGGAGCAGGGCGGCTACCTGGCGGGCGAACGGCTCACCGCCACGCTCAAGAAGCTCGTGCAGTTCGAAAAGAATCTCGACAAATTCAAACGCAAGCGGCTGGATACCGTCGTGATGAGGGCCCTCCTTCTGGACAAGACCATCGGCAAGACGGCGCTCAAGGATGAGGGAAAGCTTAAAGCCGTCGCCTCGTCGATCGAAAAATACATCAGGGAATACCACCCGAAAACAGTTATCGACTGGGCCATCGAAAAAGACGAAGAACATGAGTCGCTCAAGCTCAGGTTCGACACGAAGTGGGACGCAATTGCCTCCAGCATTGTGCTCGACGAGAACTTCATCACGACGCCCGAGTTTCGCGAACTGCAGAGCCTCTCGCCCGCCATGCAGGGGCTTGACGGCCCGGCCTACAGGATCCGCGAGAAGGGCGAGGAGAAAACCTTTACGCACACGGGGAAGCTCGTGCACTACGTGCTGGAGCTCGGCAAGAAGGGGCTCGCGATCCAGCGCTATAAAGGCCTGGGAGAAATGAATCCGGACCAGCTCTGGCAGACGACCATGGACCCGGCAAAGCGGACCTTCCTGCAGGTGACGATCGAGGATTCGATCAAGGCAGACGAGATATTCACCATTCTCATGGGAGACGCCGTGGAGCCGCGCCGGGCGTTCATCCAGCGTCACGCGCTCGAAGTGAAGAACCTGGACGTTTAACCGCGTGAGGAATTAAACCGATAAGAACCTTATGGAATCCCAGGAAATAAAATCAGTCGTCAACATCGAACAGGAGATGAAGACCGCCTACCTCGATTACTCCATGAGCGTGATCGTGGGGCGGGCGCTGCCGGACGCGCGCGACGGGCTTAAGCCCGTCCATCGCCGCATTCTCTACGCCATGTTCCGGGAAGGACTCCTGCACAACAGGAAATACTCGAAGAGCGCCGGCGTGGTGGGCGAAGTGCTGAAGAAATACCATCCCCACGGCGACAGCGCGGTGTACGACACCATGGTCCGGATGGCGCAGGACTTCAACATGCGTTATGTCCTGGTCGACGGCCAGGGAAATTTTGGAAGCGTCGACGGCGACTCGGCCGCGGCCTACCGCTACACGGAGGCGCGGCTCACGAAGCTGGCGGAAGAGATGCTTGCGGACATCGACAAGGAGACGGTCGATTTCATCCCCAACTTCGATGAAACCACGGTTGAGCCTTCGGTGCTGCCTACCAAGGTCCCGAATCTTCTGATCAACGGCTCGGCGGGTATCGCCGTGGGCATGGCCACGAACATCCCGCCGCACAATCTCTCCGAAGTCGTGGACGGCCTCGTGATGATGATCGACAATCCCGAGGTCACGGTTCAGGACCTCATGACCGCAATCAAGGGACCGGATTTCCCCACGGCCGGATTCATCCACGGCTATGAAGGAATCAAACAGGCCTACGCGACGGGGCGCGGGATCATCCAGATGCGGGCGCGCGCTGTGATCGAAGAGGGCAAGGGAGACCGCGAGAGCATCATTGTAACCGAGCTCCCCTACCAGGTCAATAAAGCGCGGCTCCTCGAACGGATCGCCGAGCTCGTGCAGGAAAAAAAGATCATCGGCATCGCAGAGATCCGCGACGAGTCGGACCGCGAGGGCATGCGGATCGTGATCGACCTCAAAAAAGGCGAGCTCGCGAGCCTCACCCTGAACCAGCTTTTCAAGCATACGGCCATGCAGTCCACGTTCGGGGTCATCATGCTGGCCCTGGTCAATAACCAGCCGCGCATCCTCAACCTCCGGAAACTGCTTTCGAACTTCATCCAGCACCGCCGGGAGGTCGTGATTCGCAGGACCCGGTTCGACCTCAGGAAGGCCGAGGAGCGCGCCCATATTCTTCTGGGCCTTAAGATCGCGCTCGAAAACCTGGACGCGGTGATTGCGCTCATCAAGGCTTCCGCCACTCCCGACGAAGCAAAGACGGGCCTCGTGCGGGAGTTCAAGCTCTCGGAGATCCAGTCCCAGGCGATTCTCGACATGCGGCTCCAGCGGCTCACCGGCCTCGAACAGGGCAAGATCCTCGCCGAGTACGAAGAGACCCTGAAGGAAATCGCGAGGCTAAACGAAATCCTGGCCTCGGACGCGCTCGTGATGAAGATCATCAAGGATGAGCTATTGGCCATCAAGGCCGAGTACGGCGACCCGCGCCGGACCGAAATCGTTGCCGAAACCTCCGAGATCGACATCGAAGACCTGATCAAGGACGAGGAGATGGTGATCACCATCTCGCACGCGGGCTACATCAAGCGCAATCCCCTCACGACCTACCGCGCCCAGAAGCGGGGCGGCAAGGGCAAGATCGGCATGGAGACCAAGGAAGAGGACTTTGTTGAGCGGCTGTTCACGGCAACGGCGCACAGCTACATCCTCTTCTTCACGAACAAGGGCCGGGTCTACTGGCTCAAGGTGCACCAGCTCCCCGAGGCAAGCAGACAGGCCAAGGGCAAGGCGATCGTGAACCTGATCCAGATCAGCCAGGACGAGCGCGTGACCGCGGCCCTTCCGGTGCGCGAATTCACGCCCGGCCATTTCATCCTGATGGCGACCAAGCAGGGCATCATCAAAAAGACCGAACTCGAATCGTTTAGCCATCCTCGACCATCGGGACTCATTGCAGTTTCTCTTCTTCCGAGCGATGAACTTATCGCGGCGGAAATTACAGATGGGCATCGTGAATTGTTTCTTGGAACTCGTGATGGACTGTCCATTAGATTTAAGGAAGAAAAAGTCCGTGATATGGGTCGATCAGCACGAGGCGTAAGAGGAATCAGGCTTGACGAAGGGAACCAAGTTGTTTGTACGGAAATTGTGAGAAACGACGCAACTGTTTTAACCGTGACCGAAAACGGATTTGGTAAGCGCAGTTCCCTCGAGGATTATCGTGTGTCGGGACGGGGGGGTAAGGGCGTAATAACACTTAAAGCTACAGAAAAAACCGGATTAATCATCGGCATGGCCCAAGTTTCCGACGACGACGAGATCATTCTCATTACGGCCAACGGCAAGGTTCTTCGCATCCGGGCAAAAGACATTTCCGTCCAGGGCAGAAACACCCAGGGCGTGCGGTTGTTCGACATCGACGAGGCAGACAAGGTGGCGAGCTTCGCCAAGCTCGTCGAGCGGGACGACGAGAAAGACGCGCCCGCGGACAAGAACTCACCGGAGCCTTCCGCAGGCGGGGATGCCAGCGCGTTATGAAGAAAATAGCCATTATGCTTCTGTTCTGCACGCTTTTTGCCGGGTGCGACGTCTTTGACAACGCCGCACAGAATGAGTATGAGGCGGCGACCAAATCCTGGAACGCCGGCGATTACCAGAATGCGGTCAGACTGTACTTTTTACTTGTTAAGGAACACCCCTCCAGCCCGAAAGCGGATGATGCGCTGTACTGGGCCGGCGTAACGCAGTTTCTCTATCTCGGGGAACCCGAGAAAGCCCTCCAGACGCTCCAGCTGCTCCTGAAACGATACCCGAACAGGGACATGGCGCCCGCGGCCCAATGGTACGTCGCACAGATCTATGAGCTCGGGTACAGCGACTACGGGCGCGCGATTGAAGAATATCGCAAGGCCGCCGCGTATTCGTCGAACCGGGAGGTCAGGGAAAAAAGCCTCTTCAGCCTTGCGGACTGCCTGTTCCGGGTCGGGAAGATCGACGAGGCGAGGGATGTCTGGACGCGGCAGGTAATGGAGTTCCCGGGCGGGCCGAATGTCAAGCTCGGCTACTACCGGCTCGGGACGACCGCCTTCGCCAAGGGCGAGCTGGAAAAAGCCGAGTCCTTCTACCGGAAGACGCTTGAAAACAATACCGACAGCGAACTGGCGATGAAAACCAAGTTTGCCCTCGCGGGCTGTCTCGAGGCGGGAGACAATTTGGCCGAGGCGCTCAGGCTTTATAAAGAAATCGAGCCGCTCTATCCGAACAAAGAAGCCATTCAGATCAAGATCAGGGCGCTGGAGAACCGGATCCTCAAGAAAAGTTATTGACAACCTACAAGGAGAATGATACTTTAAATGCTTGATTTGCGATTCGTCAGGGAGAACGCGGAAACGGTCAAAGCGGGGCTTGCCCGGCGGGGCATTACCCTTGACCTGACGGAGTTTCTGGCGCTTGACGCCCGGCGGCGCTCAGCGCAGCAGGAGATCGAGACCCTCCGCCGCAGACGCAACGAGGTCTCCGAGGAGATCGGCAGGCTCAAGAAAGCCGGACAGCCGGCGGAGGACAAGGTCGCGGAGATGCGCGCGGCAGGGGATCAGATCGCCGCGCTTGAGAACAGTACCCGCGAGGTTGAGGAAGCGCAGCGAAACATCCTGCTCACGATCCCGAACCTGCCGCATGCCTCGGTCCCTGACGGCAGGGACGAGAACGACAACCGGGAAGTCAGACGGTGGTCGCCGCTTGGCGGAGAGCCCCCGAAGTTTTCCTTCGAGCCCAAGCCGCACTGGGACCTGGCCGAGTACCTCGACATCATCGATTTTGACCGGGCCGCCAAGATTACCGGGGCCCGTTTCGCTCTTTACAAAGGGATGGGCGCGCAACTCGAGCGTGCCTTGATAAATTTCATGCTCGACCTCCACACCACCGAGCACGGCTATCTGGAAGTTCTACCGCCGTTCATGGTGAACAAGGCGAGCATGACCGCGACGGGCCAGCTTCCCAAGTTCGAGGAAGAGCTCTTCAAGGTGGAGAACGGGACGTACTACCTCATCCCCACGGCGGAAGTGCCGGTGACCAATATTCACCAGGGCGAGATCCTGCCGGAAGAAAGCCTTCCGCTCCTCTATACCGCGTATACGCCGTGCTTCCGCCGCGAGGCGGGTTCATACGGGAAGGACACGCGGGGGCTCATCCGCCAGCATCAGTTCAACAAAGTCGAGCTGGTCAAATTTGCGCGGCCCGATACGTCCTACGACGAGCTTGAGAAACTTACCTGCAATGCCGAGGAAGTGCTCAAGCGGCTCGGCCTTGCATACCGGGTGATCGTGCTCTGCGCCGGAGATATGGGATTCTCTGCCGCGAAGACGTACGATATCGAGGTCTGGCTCCCGGCCCAGAACAGGTACCGCGAGATATCATCGTGCTCCAATTTCGAGGACTTCCAGGCGCGGCGGGGCGGCATCCGGTACAAGCTTAAAGGCGGGAAAAAGACCGAACTGGTCCACACCCTGAACGGGTCCGGGCTTGCGGTCGGCCGCACCGTCGTTGCGATCCTGGAGAATTATCAGCAGCCGGACGGGACGGTGATCATACCGGAAGCGCTCAGGCGATATATGGGCGGAGCGGAGAGAATAACGCGAAGAACCGTTTAACCGTTTGAACGGTTTTAAACCGTCAGGAAAACCGGAGAGATGGCCGAGCGGTTTAAGGCGGCGGTCTTGAAAACCGTTGAGCGAAAGCTCCGGGGGTTCGAATCCCTCTCTCTCCGCCATATAAAAATAAAAGTCATTTAAACCGTTCAAACGCTTGAACGTTTAAACAGTTCGTTAAAACCGGAGAGGTGGCCGAGCGGCTGAAGGCAGCTGCCTGCTAAGCAGTTGTGGGGGTAACTCCACCCCGGGTTCGAATCCCGGCCTCTCCGCCATAAAAAATCGTTTAAACCGTTCAAACGCCTGAACGGGTTACGGTCCGTAGAAAGAAATTTGGACGAAGGCAATAATTTTGATACAAGGATGGTTACCTAAAATTTTTTTGAGGAGGAGAAAGCAATGAGGAAGTTGCTGGCAATTATTCTTGTGGGCATTGTCGCACTGTCATTCGGCGGCTGCAAGAAAAAAGAAGCGAAACCGCAGTTGCCACCCGGTCACCCCGGCATGGAGGGCGGCATGCCGTCGTCCGGCATGCCGAACATGCCGAAAAAAGACCGTCAGGTCGTTGTTCCGGCGGAAGTGAAGGCCAAATGGAAAGCGGTGCAGATCAATATAGAGGACAAGACCGCCAAGAGCACGAAAGCCTACACGATTCCCGTGGGTTCGGATCTGGCCGTTCCGAACACGAATATCAAGATTACGGTGCTCGCGTTCCTGCCTGATTTCAGGATGGGCGATTCGGAAATTACCTCGGTGTCGGACAAACCGAACAATCCCGCCGCGCAGGTTGTGATTCAGGAGCAGGGAAAGGAAGAGTGGAAGGGCTGGCTTTATTCCCTGCATCCGGAAATACATTCATACCAGCATCCGACCCTCGGCGTTATCCTCATCGGCGGGGTATCGAAGTAGCCGCAGGGTAGATACTTTCGTAACCTGGTGCACAGAGGGCGCTTCCGCATCTGTGCGTTTTATTAAATTGCGCCCATAGCTCAGTTGGATAGAGCGACGGACTACGAATCCGTAGGCCAGAGGTTCGAATCCTCTTGGGCGCGCCAATATTTTTCAGGCGATGCACTGCAGGCAGCCAACGACGAACATAATCAGCGGATCATGAAACCGGGACCGGTGCAGAAGAGCGACATAGATTTCATGCGCCTGGCGTTGACCGAAGCCGCAAAAGCGGCCGCTCTCGGCGAAACTCCGGTCGGCGCCGTGCTCGTTATCGAGGGAGAGGTTATCGCCGCGGCGCACAATATGCGCGAAACCTGGCAGGACCCGACTGCGCATGCCGAAGTCATTGCCCTTCGCGAGGCATCCGCAAGGCTCGGCAGGTGGCGGCTTTCGGATGCCAGCCTTTATGTGACCCTTGAACCGTGTCTGATGTGCGCGGGCGCCCTGGTGCTCGCAAGGGTCGGTCGGCTCGTATATGGCTGCCGTGACCCCAAGGCGGGCGCGCTCGGGTCCGTATACGAAGTGGTCCGCGACGGCAGACTGAATCACGCATACCGCATCACGCCGGGAGTGCTCGATACCGAATGCCGGGAAGTTCTGACGAATTTTTTCGAGAGGCTGAGAGCAAAATAGCTCGGAGTTTGTAGCTTGTAGCTGGGGTCGCAAAGGCGAGGACCGGCGGCCTGACGATTCTCAGCACTCCGAACTCATAACTCCGAACTGAAGTTAAAGGAGAGGTGGCCGAGTGGCTGAAGGCGGCAGTCTCGAAAACTGTTGTGGGGGTAACTCCACCCCGGGTTCAAATCCCGGCCTCTCCGCCATACAATTTACTAAATAACCGTTTAAACGGTTTGAATGTTCAGGCGGTTTAAACAGTGTGTTGAAACCGGAGAGGTGGCCGAGCGGTTGAAGGCGCACGCCTGGAGAGCGTGTGTATCGAAAGGTACCCCGGGTTCGAATCCCGGCCTCTCCGCCATACATTTTATAACAGTTCAAACGTTTGAACGTTCAAACTGTTCGAACCGTTGTTGAAGAATGCGCTCATGAGCCCGGGTCCTGCGCAACCACGGTCCCGTGAACCCCGTCAGATCCGGAAGGAAGCAGCGGTAAGCGGGTTCCGGGTGTGCCGCAGGGGTGCCCGGGTTTATGAGCTTTTTTGTTTGTCTTTGGAATTTCTCGCCGCGAATGAACACGAATTTTCACGGAAAAGGCAAGATAAGACACGGGCAGTCAGTCTTCTCCCCTTCGTATTGAGTTGTGCAATTCGTGGCAGATTTTTCGGGTTTGGGCGAGGTTTATGAGCTATCAGGTCCTGGCAAGAAAATGGCGGCCCCAGGTCTTCGAGGACGTAGTCGGCCAGGGGCATATCACGCGGACGCTCCAGAACGCGATCGCTACGGGGAGGCTGGCCCATGCCTTCCTGTTCTCCGGCCCCCGCGGTGTGGGAAAGACCACAACCGCGCGCATCCTCGCCAAGGCGTTAAACTGCGAAAAAGGCCCCGCGCCGACCCCCTGCGGCAAATGCAACTCATGCGTCGAGACCGCGGCCGGGACCTCGGTGGACGTGATCGAGATAGACGGCGCTTCGAACCGGGGGATCGAGCACATCCGCGAGCTGCGCGAGGCCGTGAAGTACGCGCCCGTGGGCGGCAAGTACAAGGTCTACGTGATCGACGAAGTGCACATGCTCACCAATGAGGCGTTCAACGCGCTCCTCAAAACCCTCGAAGAGCCGCCGCCGCACGTGCTGTTCATTTTCGCCACCACCGAGCCGCAAAAGATACCCGCCACCATTCACTCCCGCTGCCAGCGCTATGGTTTTAAACGAGTCGCGCTTCATGAGATCATCGAGCGGCTCCGGACCATCGCCGCTGCCGAAGGCATCAAAATAACTGACGAGGGGCTTGCCATGATCGCGCGGGCCGCGGAAGGCAGCATGCGCGACTCCCAGAGCCTTTTAGACCAGGCCGTTTCCTACAGCGGACCGGATATCAAAGATGAGGACCTTCAGGCGACGCTCGGCTCCGTTGCCCAGGAGACGCTTCTTGCATTCACCGCAGACCTCCTGTCCCGCAATGCCGCCGCGCTCCTCAAACAGGTGGACGACCTGCTGGAACGAGGGCACGATATGCGCCAGCTTCTTTCCGGAGTTGTAGAGCACCTGCGGAATCTCCTGGTCGTAAAGATCGCCGCCGACCCCGGCAGAATCATTGAGCTTTCCACCGCCGACATCGAGGCCGTCAAACAGCAGGCAGGAAGCGCGGAAACGGAGCATCTTCTCCTGCTTTTTGACAGCCTCTCCAAGACGCTCGACGATATGCGCTGGTCCCCGCACCAGCGGTTCACCCTGGAAATCGGCATGATCAAGGCGTGCAATCTCTCGCCCCTGAAACCGCTCGGCGAGGTGCTCGGGAGAATGAAGGAGCTCGAGGCGCGTCTTTCTTCCGGCATATTGCCGCATGGCGCTGTTAGTGCGCCGCCCCCCCGGGTCAGCGAGCGGCCGGCGGCATACACTCCGAAAGCGCCAACGCCCCCGTCACGGCGCGCGACGAGAGCGGATAGCGCGCATGAAGACGTCTGGGACAAAATTCTCACCGCCATCAAATCTCAAAAACCCGGCCTTGCTTCGTTTCTGGAGCACAGCAGACTCACCGAACTCTCAGAGGCGGAACTCACGATCGAGGTCAAAGGCGGTTTTCAGGCCGAGCAGATCGCAAAGCCGGAAAGCCTCGGCATTATTGAACACGCCGCGGCAGAGGTTCTGAAGCGGCCTGTCCGGGTGAAAATTCACCCCGGAGCAGCCGACCCGAAATTAGAAACACCGTCAAAAAGCCGGGGAAAAATCAGGTTCGAAGAACAAGACACGGCCGTTCAGGAAGTGCTGAAGGTGTTTCCGAAGGGCGAGGTGGTCGAGCAGGACCATCCGGGCGAATAACACCGCTTTGACCTCATCGAGCAGCCAGAACAAGACCGGTACTTACCGAATCATTCCGAATATATCGTATGGAGAACAAGGTGTTCAAGTCCCTGGGGCCTGTCCTGACAGCCGCGGCGCTGTTCGCTTTTCAACCGGCGTATGCGGATACGACGACCGCGCTGACCGAGGTGTATACCGATACCGGCGTACCTGCGTCGAGAGAAGGGCAACCCCCGGAGGGTCTGCACGGGATCATCGGCGCCGGGGTGTTTAACGGCGAGCGGATTCTCGGCGACGCGCGCCGAAGAAGTGTCCTGCTCCCGATTATTCTCATGACCTACCAGGACCGGGCGTATTGGAGCATCGGAGGGGGCGGCTTCTGGCTGTACCATTCCGATGATCGTTCGCTCAAGCTCGGGGCGGGCCTTAAACTCCACCCCGGCTATCGACCGGACGGCGATCAGGAGCTTGCCGGCATGGAGAAGCGCAGGTCCTCGATCGACGGATACCTGAACGCCGTATGGCAAAACCCGGTCGTCGATTTCGGCATAACGTATTATCGCGATATCGGCAGGGTGAGCCGCGGCGACGCCGCGACGATCAGGGTATCGCACAATTTCCAGATTACCCCGGATATCAGACTGACGCCGAGCGTCGGCCTTGAATGGGAGTCGGCCAAACTCGTAAACTATTACTACGGCGTGAAGCCGTCCGAGGCCCAGCCGGGCCGTCCCGCATATACCGGCCGTAAGACGATAAACTACGGTGTCGGCATGACAGGGGCGTACCGGCTGAGCCGGTCGTGGTGTCTCTT
>DASWAB010000140.1:0-4154 GCA_036391375.1 Nitrospirota bacterium | reverse complement strand
ACGCGTCCTGCCCCGGCTGCACCAGAGCGCCCAGCCACAGCCCGCAGCTCTGCGGGCCGCTCGGCCCGGTCCAGTACTTATACTGGCTCTGGACATGGACTCCCGAGGCGCCTCCCATCGCGGTTTCGAGAAAACCCCTGACCTCCTCAGGATGGCATTTTCCGCAGGTTTTTCCCGCAATGAGCGGGTTGAACGCCAGGGTCCCCGTATTCTTATCGTGATAGATGATCGTACGATACTCGGAATTGTCCCTGACCGCGCCGTCAATGAGACGCTTCGGCCCGAGCTGCGACGCCCTGCTCCCGCCCCGGGGCGCAAGATACGGCCACTCCCTTCTGTCCTGCCCGTTCATTTCCTGCCGTGAGGGCGTTTCCCATTTTTTCCCCACGGCCCTGAGCAGGAGCAGCCCCGCGTGCGCCGCTTCCTTCGCCTGCGCTTTTGAATCCCCAAGATGGCAGTCCGCGCACGAAGCAGGCATGCCTGTCTGCGCCCTGACCTCCGCAACCGTTACGAAGAACTGCGGAGAGCCGAGGTCCTTCATCCGCGCTTCGCTGCCGTGGCAATCGATGCAGCTATCGTCGGCGTATGCAATGCCGGCACAGGAGACAACAAACAGGACAGCGAGCAATGCACAGCGTCTTGATCTTTTCATTGACGACCTCCCTGAAATCCCTGAACGCAGAACGAACTTCACGTATCTGATCCAATCGGGGCGTTAATCCAATTATAGCAGCGCCGGGCCAGGGAAGCGAGCGGAAGAAAAAAAGCGGCGGTCCCGCCCTTATTTCAGGAAAAGGAAAAACCCGTTGAAGAAATGCACGAGGCCGAAGCCCCCCGCCGCGACCCCGAGGAACCAGAAATATTTCTGCTTCATCAGCGCCGCAATGGACGAGAGCAGGATTGCGATCTGGAGAAACATGGCCGCCATGCCGAAGGCCCCTGAATGCTTCTGCGCGTCATCGCGGGCCGCCTCGAGTGCCTGGGCCTTTTTCAGGATATCGGCCTTTTCTTCGTCGTACTTCCTGATTTTATCCGCATATGAGCCGATCTTCTGCCGGTACTCCGCGGCCAGCGACCGGGAGGCCCTGGCGGCCTTCAGGTCCATTTCGAACTTCTCCTTCTGGAGGTCATACACATACCCCTTGATGCTCTTGGCCTGGTAATAGGACCAGTTGTCCGAGGCCTGGGCCTGCGACAGGACCGCCTTTGATCCGTACCCCCCGCCCTTGAGCGTCGAGAGCGTCGCGCAAACGGCGAAGACCACCGTCGTGAGCGCAAGATAACCGAGCCACGGTTCCTTCTTTTCTTCCGCCATAAGAATCCTCCTCACAGTAAAAAGCTCACGCGGAAAGATATTCCCGGCGAGTATTTATCTTCAGCATCGGTTGAATTAATATTTTGCGGCCACATACTACCGAAAGCCGGCTCATTAGTCAATATCGGAGCGATGCGCAAAAAGCTGCAATCCCCGGCAGCATATGCTACTATTCTATGAGAGATGGATGAGGTTTAACGGAGGTCAAAGACATGATCATCGGCGTTCCGAAAGAGATCAAGACCGAGGAATTCCGCGTGGGGATCACGCCCATCGGCGCAAGAGAGCTTGCGCGGGCAGGCCATACGGTCCTGGTCGAGACCGGAGCTGGCGCGGGCAGCGGGTTCTCGGACGACGAGTACCGGAAGGCCGGCGCCGAGGTCGCGCCGCGGGAGGCCGTCTTTGCCCGGTCCGAGCTGATCGTAAAGGTAAAAGAGCCGGTTTCACCGGAGTATCCCCTTCTGCGGGAAAGCGTGACGCTCTTCACGTATCTCCACCTGGCGCCGAACCCCGAACTGACGAAATTACTAATTGAGAAAAAAGTGACCGGCCTCGCCTACGAAACCCTTGAACGCGACGGCAAGCTTCCGCTCCTCGCCCCGATGAGCGAGATCGCGGGCAGGATGGCGCCGCTCATGGCAGCGTTCTATCTCCAGAAGTTCAAGGGAGGTTCCGGCGTCCTTCCCACCGGCGTCTCCGGAGTAAGGCCCGGGAAAATCGTGGTCCTGGGCGCGGGCGTGGTCGGCACCAACGCGGCCAGGGTCGGCATGGGGCTCGGAATGGAGACCGTGGTGATCAACAAGGACACGGCGGGGCTTCAGCGGATCGACGAGCTGTTCAAGGGCCGCGTGCGGACGCTGCCCATGACCGCTCATGCACTGGAAGAGGAGCTCATCGATGCCGACATCGTCATCGGCGCGGTGCTCGTGCCGGGAGGCAGGACCCCGGTTCTGATCACCCGGGAGATGCTCGGGACCATGAAGAAGGGCTCCGTGATCGTGGACGTGTCCGTGGACCAGGGCGGGTGCGTCGAGACTTCGCGTCCCACGACCCATGACGATCCCGTGTTCGTGGTGGACGGGGTCGTGCACTACTGCGTGGCCAACATGCCCGGCGCCTATCCCCGCACGTCCACCATCGCGCTCACGAACGCCACGCTCCCGTACGTAAAGCTTCTGGCGGCCATGGGCGTCGAAAAAGCCGTCGCGCAGTCCGCCGAGATCAGGAGCGCGCTCAATACCTCCCTGGGCGAGATCGTGAACAGGAAGTTGGCGGAATCGTTCGGATTGGCGGGGAAATAGCACTTCCGCCGCCCTTCACGCCTGGTGCGCGTGGGCGCCGCCCTTCAGCCGCTCGTGGACGAAAAGGATGTGCCCCCGGAGCACGTAGAACTGGTCCGCGAACGACGCGGGCACTTTCATCTTGTTGACCTCCGCCTCGATATGGTCGATCCGTTCAAGCAAGGCCTCACGCTCCCCGGCCGTCCGCCGCGCCATCACGTCGCGTTCGAGCGCCAAAAGCTCGCGATACCACCGGTAGAGGCGCAGGCGGATCCGCCATCGATACAGCCAGGGGATGAGCCGCAGGCCCGGCAGCAGCACGATCACCGCGGGCACGAATACCACGAGAACGCGGTTCACCAGACTCGCCATCCGGAACGGAAGATAGCGGTAGATAAAGCTCTTGCCGGATTTGTAGTAGCGCAGCGCATCGGCGCTGATGCGGATTTCATGCTCTATCGGGGCCGGGAATTCGCCCCGCCGTTTAAGCAGGCCGGCCTTTCCGTGGACCTCCTGCGCCGCCTCGATCAGCAGATCGGGCAGGGCGGGATGCAGGTCGGCCCGCGCAACGAGCTCAACCGTGGGGCCGATCAGATGAATATCGTGCGAAGGAATGTCCTTTCCAAAATCGATGGAGCCTCTCGGCAGGTCCAGCTTGTTTAAATAAGTGATGCGGCGCGTATAGGCGTCGGCCTGGATGAAATCAAAAAGACGGATCCCCTGCGTCCGCAGGAGCGTGCGCATGACCTGCGGTGAGGCGGCGTCCCCCATAAGAAACACCGCGTCAACCGCGCCGTCAATCAGCGCCTTCGAGGCGTCGTCCGCGTCCAGATCGAGCAGCTTCGTCGGGCCGCCTGGCTCGATGCCGTTGTCCGCGAGCAAAACCAGGGCAAGAGACCGGGTCCCGCTGCCCTCGGGACCGATGGCGAGCCGCTTGCCTTTCAACTGGGAAAGCAGCTCCAGTTTTGCGGCGCTCCGGTAGAAAATCAGGAGCGGCTGATAGGAGACGCTGCCGAGGGAGGCGAGCCCTTTGGTGTTCACCCCGTCGGGCACGCCGCTCTGAACAAACCCGACGTCGACATGGGACTTCGGGTCAATCAGCCTTTTAAGATTGTCGAGCGAGCCCTCGGACGGGAGGATCTTGAGCTTCACGCCGTTGCGCGCCAGGATCTTCGCGTATTTTTCGGCGTTCATCCGGGAGATACTGCCCTCGGGACCGGTGGTGATGGTAATAGTCGAAGGCGGCGCCGAGTAAAAAAACCAGAAAACGACAAAGAGAGCAATCAGCGTGAACAATAAAGCGGCGCCGAACGACACCGGCCGGCTCAGCCCGAACAGTTCCCCGAGCATCGACTGGAGCCGCGAAAACACACCTTTACTCCCTCTCCTCATGGTCCCTTCCTCGTCCCGATTTTAATTTCTGATACATGCTGTTTCTAATATCTGCACGCCGCGCGCGAACTGCACTGCTCATCACTTGGCCGAGCTGCTCGCCATGCATCTGTTCAGTGCGTCATTCCTTGAACCAAACGTGATTTGAATCACATTCAGGATCCGAA
>DASWAB010000139.1:0-4668 GCA_036391375.1 Nitrospirota bacterium | reverse complement strand
CAGCAGGTCTTCATTCGAGTAGCCGAAGGCCTTGAGGAGAATGGTGGCCGGTATTTTCCTCCGCCGGTCGATTCGCACGTACACGATGTCCTTCACGTCGAACTCGAAATCAAGCCACGAGCCGCGGTACGGGATGATGCGGGCGGAATAGAGGATTTTGCCGCTGGCATGGGTGCGGCCCTTGTCATGGGTGAAGAACGCTCCCGGCGAGCGGTGGAGCTGGCTGACCACCACCCGCTCGGTGCCGTTCACGATGAACGTCCCGGTTTCGGTCATCAGGGGGAGGTCGCCGACATACACCTCCTGCTCCTTGATGTCTTTCACCCGCTTGGCAGCGGTCTGTTCGTCTTTCTCGAAAAAGACGAGGCGCGTCTTGATCTTGAGCGGCGCCGCAAACGTTGCGCCGCGCTGCAGGCACTCCCAGAGGCTGTACTTCGGGTCGCCCAGCGAGTAGCCGAGATAGTCCACCATCGAGGTCTCGTTGAAATCATAGATGGGGAAGACGCTCTTGAACGCGGCCTGGAGCCCGATGTCTTTTCTCTTGTCCGACGCAAGGTCTTTCTGGAGGAACAAATCGTAGGACCGTTTTTGTATCTCGATGAGATCAGGGATTTCCAGGATCGTCGGGATCTTGGAAAAATCCTTCCGGACGCGGGACAGCTCTCTTTTTTCCTTGGACATTTTCACTCCTCTTTGGCAACGTTAAATGCAAAAAGAAAAATGCAAACGGTGAATACTCCGGGGCACATGCATCCTTTTCCATTTTTCCCTTTGCACTTCCTGCACGGCAACGGCGTTCAGCCTGTTCGAACGCCCTATCCATAAACGCAAAAAGTCCTCTGCCCTCCGGACCACCGCCGGAGGGCAAGGACTTGACAATTTCCGCTTTGGCGCCGCTTGATTACTTGACCTCGACAGTCGCGCCGGCCTCGGTCAGCTTCTTTTTCATGCCCTCGGCGTCTTCCTTCGATACGCCGGTCTTCACCGGCTTAGGCGCTCCTTCCACCAGGTCTTTCGCCTCCTTGAGGCCGAGGCCCGTCAGCTCGCGCACCACCTTGATCACGTTGATCTTCTGGGCGCCGGCACTTGCCAGGATTACATCAAACGCGGTCTTCTCCTCCACCGCAGCCGCTGCGGCGCCCGGCGCGCCGGCGGCCGCCACTGCCACGGGCGCCGCGGCCGACACGCCCCACTTCTCTTCCAGCATCTTGCTCAACTCTGCAGCTTCCAGAACGGACAAACCGCTGAGCTCGTCAACAATCTTCGCTAAATCTGCCATGGTAATTTTTCCTCCTAAGATTTTTTAGAGGTCATATACGACCTTTCATTGTCTACCCTTTGTCCGCCTTCGCCTTCATGACCCGCGCAAGCTGGCCTGCCGGCGCCTGCAGCACGCCGACCATCCGCGAGGCCGGCGCCTGGAGGAGGCCAATGATCTTGCCTCGGAGCGCGTCGAGCGAGGGAAGGCTCGCCAGCGCCTTGATGTCGGCAAGCTTGAGCAGTTTGCCGTCGAGTACGCCGACCTTGAGCTGAAGCTTTTCCTGGGTCTTGCTGAATTCGGACAGTACCTTGGCCGGCGCGACCACGTCGTCATACCCGAGCGCGATGCCAACGGGACCCACGAAATGGTCCTTCAACGCCTCGAGTCCGGTGCCTTCCGCGGCCTTCCGCGCCAGGGTGTTCTTCACGACGCGGTATTCTACCTTGGACTGGCGCAATTTCGACCGCAGCTCGGTGATCTGCTCCACATTGATGCCCGTGTAGCCGGTGATGACCGCGGTCTTTGCGCGGGCGAACTTTTCATGCAGCTCGTCAATTGTCTCTTTTTTCTCCTGCTTGTTCACACGATCCTCCTTTCTTTTAAGAATTCCCGATGACCAGCCCGGGAACCTCAAAAGAAAGCGGCGTAGCTGCGGTCTTTCTTTTACCCGGGTCTCGGCAGGCTCCGCTGGGGAATTAAACCGGATGGCGCGCATCACGTCCCGGTGCCTGCTGTCTCGGACCGTCACCCCTGAGGGGGGGGACCGACCTTATATTATTACTGCAATTCTGATTGCCAATCCCAAGCCCTGCCTGCTCGGGGCTGGTGCCTGTTATTCATTACCCTGCGATCTTTTCGATCTGGATGGTGTCCATCCTGACGCCCGGCCCCATGGTGGTGGAAACCGACGCGCTCCTGATATACTTGCCTTTGCTCGATGAGGGCTTTGCTTTCATGATGGATTCAAGAACCGCCCTTGCATTATCCACCAGCTTGTTCTCATCGAACGAAGCCTTGCCTACCGGCACGTGAACGATGCCGGCCTTTTCCACGCGGTACTCCACCTTGCCGGCCCTGATGTCCTTGATGGCCTTGGCCACGTCGAACGTCACCGTGCCGGTCTTGGGGTTCGGCATCAGTCCCCGCGGGCCCAGCACCTTGCCCAGCCGCCCGACAAGCCCCATGATGTCCGGCGTCGCGACAACCGTATCGAAATCCGTCCAGCCTTCCTTCGTGATCTTGTCGGCGAGGTCTTCCGCGCCGACATAATCGGCCCCGGCGTCCCTCGCTTCCTTGTCTTTTTCCCCTTTGGCGAATACCAGGATTCTGACTTTTTTCCCGGTCCCGTGCGGAAGCACGACCGTTCCCCGCACCATCTGGTCCGCCTGCTTGGGGTCCACTCCGAGTTTGACGGCGAGATCAACGGTTTCATCAAACTTGGTCCTTGCCGTTTTCTTTGCGAGACCGATGGCCTCTTCAATGCCGTAATGCTTTGACCGGTCTACGAGCGCTGCCGCTGCCTTGTATTTCTTTCCTGCCATGGTTCCTCCTCGCGGTATTGGCGGCTGTTGTCAGCCTCCCGCATTTCAGGTTCGGAACGGCGAGTGCGGAGTGCAGGATAAAAATTTATCCATTCCGCATTCGCCATTCCTCATTCCAACATTAGTCCGTTATCTCCAGCCCCATGCTCTTCGCCGACCCTTCGATCATGCGCATGGCCGATTCGACGCTCGCCGCGTTGAGGTCGGGAAGCTTGGTCTGGGCGATCTCCTTGATCTGCGCCTTTGTCACCTTGCCGACCTTGTCCTTGTTCGGCACGCCAGAGCCTTTGACGATGCCGGCGGCCTTCTTGAGCAGTTCCGCCGCCGGAGGAGTCTTGGTAATAAAGGTGAATGACCGGTCTGAGTAGACCGAAATAATGACGGGGACGATCGTGTCTCCCATCTTTTGCGTCCTGGCGTTGAACTGCTTGCAGAACTCCATGATGTTGACGCCATGTTGTCCAAGGGCGGGCCCCACCGGCGGCGCCGGGTTGGCCTTCCCTGCGGGGACCTGAAGCTTTATTTTTGCCGTAATCTCTTTAGCCATTGAAAAACTCCTGCCTTAAAATAGAATAATTTGCGTTTGCGCCTTTATTTCTCTTTTTCCCGCTCAACCTGCAGGAACTCCAGTTCCACGGGCGTCGAACGGCCGAAGATGCTCACCATAACCCGAAGCCTGCCGTGCGCGGGATTGACGTCTTCCACCGTGCCGATAAAACTGCTGAACGGGCCGTCGATCACCCGCACCCGGTCTCCCTTCTGATACGCATACTTGGGCTGAGTCGGGGCGACGGCGCCCTCCTCCGTCTGTTTGAGGATGGCCTTCACTTCTTCGTCGGAGAGCGGCGTGGGCTTCGTGCTTCCGCCGACAAAACCGGTGACCTTGGGCGTATCCTTCACGATATGCCACGTGTTGTCATCCATTTCCATCTCGACAAGAATATACCCGGGATAAAACTTCCGCTGGGATTTACGCTTCTTCCCTGCCTTGATGGACCAGACCTCTTCGGTCGGGACGAGGATTTGGCCTATTTTATCCTGCAGGTTGAGTTTCGAAACCGTCTCGAGGATGGTTGTTCTCACCTTGTTCTCAAAACCGGCGTATGTATGGACCACGTACCAATTCATCGACATAGACATAATTATATCTCTTTATTTAAAGGCAAGGGTTATCAGCCTTCCCAACCCGATGTCCACTATGCCGAGAAAGAGGGCGCAAATAAGCACGGTGATAATCACCACCCACGTGGAACCAACAACTTCCTTTTTTGTCGGGAAAACGACCTTTTTGAGCTCCAGTTTTACTTCTTCGAAAAATTCCGCAATTTTCTTAAACATGTAGCCAGCCTCTTTCTGCACAAGGGAATATGGCAGGCCAGGAGGGACTCGAACCCCCAGCGGCCGGATTTGGAGTCCGGAGCTCTACCAATTAGAGCTACTGGCCTGTGTCCTTTTTACGCGGTGCGCAGCGTCCCTCTCTGCGGCTTCGGTTATGCTTTTGTTTCCTTGTGCACGGTGTGTTTTCGACAGAACCGGCAGTACTTTTCCAGGTTCAGCTTGTCAGGGGTGTTCCTCTTGTTCTTAGTCGTCGAATAGTTTTTCCGCTTGCATTCGCCGCAAGCGAGGAGAACGATTTCCCGCATTTCCGTAACCTCTCTTAATTCGGATGCGAATTGCGGATCCGGAATTCACCTTTTCATCCGCAATCGCCGCTCCGCGATAAATTTACTCGATCACTTCGGTGATGACGCCCGCGCCCACGGTCCGGCCGCCCTCCCGGATGGCGAACCGAAGCTCCTTGTCCATGGCGATGGGCGTGATGAGCTCGACGCTGCAGCTCATGTTGTCGCCGGGCATTACCATCTC
>DASWAB010000138.1:0-7904 GCA_036391375.1 Nitrospirota bacterium | reverse complement strand
GGATGGGAGAACCCGAGGCTCAGCATCAGGTTGTCTTTCTGCGCAGCCGCCTTGAAGCCGACGCCGGATATTTCAAGGGTCTTTTCATACCCTTTGGTCACGCCGGTCACCATGTTGGCGATCAGGTTTCGCGTCAGACCGTGAAGCTCGCGGTAAAGCTTCTGGTCGGACGGCCGCTCGACGACAAGTTTGTTATTGTCCTTCTTGATCGTCAGCTTCGGATTGACATTTTGGCTGATCTCACCCAGCGGCCCTTTGACCGTCACTTTCCCGGTCTCTATTTTTGCATCCACGCCGGATGGCATTTCTATTGGCTTTTTACCGACCCTCGACATAACAGCTCCTCAACTCCGAAACGGAGAATTCAACAATTGAGAATTACCTACCACACCTGGCAGATGACCTCTCCGCCTACGTTATCCTTCCTTGCCTGCCTTCCGGTCAGCACCCCTCGTGGCGTCGACAGGATGGTGGTGCCGAGGCCGCCCATGACCTTCGGGACAGCGGCGCTGGCCGCGTAGACCCGGCAGCCGGGCCTGCTGACCCGCTTCAGCCCCTGGAGAACCGGCAGTTCCTCATCGGTGTACTTGAGGTATACCCGTATCACGCCCTGCCGGCGGTCCTTCACCAGCTTCACGTTCTTTACATATCCCTCATCCTTGAGAATCTTCGCGATCTCCACCTTCAACTTCGATGCAGGAATGTCCACCTTTTCATGCTTTGCCTTGTTGGCGTTGCGGATACGCGTCAGCATATCCGCGATCGGATCGGTCATCATTGATTCAAACCCCTCTTGGTTACCAGCTTGCCTTAATCACGCCCGGGATTTCTCCCTTAAGCGCCCTGTTCCTGAAACAGATCCTGCACATATCAAATTTTCTCAGATATCCCCGGGACCGTCCGCAGAGCGGACAGCGGTGATACGCGCGCGCCTTGAATTTCGGCGGCCTCGACGCCTTCGCTATCAAAGACTTCTTCGCCATTCTTCCTCCATCACACCGGTTCTCTGCGAACTACTTTCGGTAGGGCATGCCCATATGACCAAGCAACGCCCTTCCTTCTTCATCGGTTTTTGCCGTCGTAACAATTACAATGTCCATGCCGTGGATCGAGTCTACCTTGTCGATTTCAATTTCCGGAAAAATAACCTGCTCTTTCACGCCGATCGAATAGTTCCCCCTGCCGTCGAACGATTTCGACGACACCCCCTTGAAGTCCCGGATACGGGGGAGCGCGGCGCTGATAAAACGATCGAGAAATTCGTACATTCTTTCGCGGCGGAGGGTCACCATGCAGCCGATCGGCATCCCCTCCCTGAGCTTGAAGGTCGCTATGGATTTTTTGGCGCGGGTAATGACCGGCCGCTGGCCGCTGATCTTTCCCAACTCGTCGGCGGCGAAGTCAAGGGCCTTCGCATTGGCGATTGCCTCACCCATCCCCACATTCAACACGACTTTCACCAGCCTCGGCGCCTGCATGGGGTTCTTGTACTGAAACTCCTTCATCATGGCAGGCACAGCCACTTCGTGGTACCGCTGCTTAAGCCGCGGCGTCGGGACCTTCTCCGGCGCGGTCCTTGGCGCGGCGGCGCCTTCTGCGGGCTTTTCCTTCTTCGCTTCCTTGGCTGGCGCCTTGGCCTTCGCCGTCGCTTTCGGCGCTGCCTTGGCCGCTGCCTTTTTCGATTCTCCGCTCTTCGCTTCCTTTGTCTTGTCTTTTTTATCCGCCATAATTCTTTATCCTACATTTCGCTGGACTCGATGTCTTTGCATCAAGAAGTTAATCGATTGCCGCGTTGCATTCACTGCAGACCCTCACGCGGGGCCCGTCGCCCTGGGCCTGGCGGGAAACCGTCGTGGGCTTGTCGCACTTGGAGCAGATAAGCCTGACGTTCGACGCCGAAATAGGGCTTTCCTTCTCCACGATGCCGCCCTGCCTGAGCTGCTGGGTGGGCCGCGTGTGCCTTTTGATCATGTTCAGCTTCTCAATAAGGAGTCTGTTGGTGGCGGGATAGACCGCGATCACCCTGCCCCGCTTGCCCTTCTCCTTGCCGGAGGTCACCATCACATTGTCGTTCTTCTTTATCTGCATTTTCCCAAACCTGCTTTACCGAACGTCGCCGTTCATGATTTTTTTACAGCACTTCAGGCGCGAGCGATATAATCTTCATGAAATTCTTCTTGCGAAGCTCGCGCGCCACGGGCCCGAAAATGCGCGTCCCGATCGGTTCGTTCGCCGCATTGATCAGCACCGCGGCGTTCCGGTCGAACTTGATGTAGGAGCCGTCCTGGCGCCGCACTTCCTTTGCCGTCCGGACGACCACCGCCTTGGCGACCGTACCCTTTTTGACCTGCCCTTCGGGGATCGCCATCTTGATGGCCACGACGATCACGTCGCCCAGGGTGGCGTAGCGCTTGCGCGTTCCGCCCAGGACTTTGATGCACATTACTTTTTTTGCGCCGGAATTATCGGCGACGTCCAATACCGTCTGCTGCTGGATCATAGTTCATCCTCTGGAAAGGGTTATCGTTCTTCACGTCACTTATTGGCTGGCCTTCTCAACGATATCGAGGACCTTCCACCGTTTTTCCCTGGAAAGCGGCCTCGTCTCGATGAACCGCACCACGTCGCCCACCTTGCACTCGTTCTTTTCGTCATGAACCTTGAACTTGGTGGTGCGCTTGATGGTCTTGCTGTACTTGGCATGGGCGATGCGCCTGGTGACCGCGAGCACCACCGTTTTGTCCATCTTGTCGCTGACAACCTGTCCGATATACGTTTTCCGCTTCTTATGCTCTTCCATGCTTTTCCTTTAAGATTGTTTTGGTTTTGGCGATGTCCCTTCGCAGCAGCCTCAGGCGCATCGGATTCTCGATCTGGCCCATGGCCTGCTGAAACCGTAAATTGAACAGCTCCTTCTTGAGATCAGCGGCTTTGGTTTCGAGTTCCTCAATCGACAGGTCCCGCAGTTCCTTTGCGCTCGTCTTCATATTTCCGCCTCCCGAGAGACAAACCTCGTCGCGATCGGCAGCTTGTACGCCGCCAGCCGGAACGCCTCTCTCGCCACGGACTCCTCGACGCCGCCCATCTCATAGAGCACCCGGCCCGGCTTCACGACCGCCACCCAGTATTCCGGCGCTCCCTTGCCTTTTCCCATGCGCGTTTCCGCGGGCTTCTTCGTGATCGGCTTGTCGGGGAAGACCCGGATCCATATCTTGCCGCCCCGCTTGACATAGCGGGTCATGGCGATGCGGGCAGCCTCGATCTGTCTGCTAGTGATCCAGCCCGGTTCCAAGACCTTCAGGCCGTACTCACCATAGCTCACCTCAGCGCCCCGGTAGGCCGTGCCGTTCATCCTTCCCTTCTGCATTTTCCTGTGTTTTACTCGTTTCGGCGCCAACATAATGACAATCCTCTATACTCCGTAATCTCAGGCTCGGTAAATCGCGCGCATCTATGCAACGGCGCTCGGCTTCGGCTGCTGAAGCACATCGCCCCGATATATCCAGACCTTGACGCCGATCTGGCCCATCGTGGTTTTGGCTTCAAAGAAGCCGTAGTTGATGTCCGCCCGCAGCGTATGGAGCGGCACGCGGCCCTCACGGTACCATTCAGTCCGGGCGATTTCAGCGCCCGCCAGTCTGCCGGCGCACATGATCTTGATGCCCTGCGCCCCCAGCCGGAGCGCGGAGGTCACCGATTTTTTCATGGCCCTGCGGAACGCAATCCTGCGCTCGAGCTGGAGCGCGATGTTCTCCGCAACAAGCTGGGCGTCCAGCTCCGGCCGCCTGATCTCCTGAATATTGATATACATCTGCTTGCCGGTCATGGCCTCAAGGTCCTTCTTGAGCTTGTCGACCTCGGCGCCCTTTTTGCCGATGATAATGCCGGGCCGGGCCGTATGGATGTTGATCTTTGCCTTCTGGCCGGCGCGCTCGATTTCTATCTTGGACACCCCCGCATGCATGAGACGTTCTTTCACGATCTTGCGGATCTTGATATCCTCGTGCAGGAGCGACGAATAACTCTTCTGGGAAAACCAGCGGGAGTCCCATGTCTTAATAATTCCGAGCCGCAGCCCGACCGGATGAACCTTCTGTCCCATTATGCCTCCGAATAATTAAAAAGCCCGCACTCGCAGCTCAGAATCGACAGCTCGCGGCTGCCGTTTCAACGATAGCCGTGGGCGATGAGCTGATTACTATGCCGAGAGCACCAGCGTAATATGGCTGGTCCTCTTTCTGATAACGTTGCCGCGCCCCATAGCCCGCGCCCTCATGCGCTTCATGGTGACGCCCTGATTTACATAGGCCTGTGATATTTTCAGCGAGTCCAGATCGCCGACCTTTTTTTGCTCGGCATTCGCCACTGCCGAATCCAGAAGTTTCTTGACGATACGCGCAGCGTGGAGCGGCGTAAAGGTCAAAATATTCAGGGCGTCTCCCACCATTTTCCCGCGGATGAGATCAACCACCTGCCGCGCCTTCCGGGGCGTAATTCGTATATGCTTTATCGTTGCACTTGCTTCCATGTGACTCCTCACTGGTATTCACGGCGCAGACGCGCTATTTCGGTTTCGGCGCGGCGGCCGGCGCGCTCGGCGCGCTTGCTTTTTCAGCGGCCTTTGATCCGCCGTGCGCTTTAAAGGTTCTGGTCGGAGAAAACTCGCCGAGCTTGTGGCCGACCATGTTCTCGCTCACATACACCGGAATAAACTTCCTGCCGTTATGCACGGCCATCGTATGCCCGACGAATTCCGGGGTAATCGTCGATCTCCGGGACCACGTCTTGACGATTTTTTTCTCGCCTCCCGCGTTCATGGCCTCAACTTTCTTCAGGAGGCTTTCATCGATAAAAGGCCCTTTTTTAACTGATCTCGGCAACGTCTCCTCCATTAAACGGTTAAGCGGTTTAAACTGCTCAAACCGTTTGAACCGTTTTTATCCTACCTGCTCTTCGTTCTTTTGGAAATGATATATTTGTTTGTCACCTTATTGTGTCTCGTCTTTTTCCCGTCGGGGAGACCCCACGGCGAGCACCCGGGCCGCCCTCCCGACGACTTCCCTTCACCGCCGCCGAGGGGGTGGTCAACGGGGTTCATCGCAACGCCGCGAACCCTCGGCCGCATCCCCATCCAGCGGGCCCTGCCGGCCTTTCCGATGGAAATATTTTCATGATCGAGATTGCTCACCTGGCCGATCGATGCCATGCATTCGGAGCGCACCATGCGCACTTCGCCGGAGTTGAGCCGGAGCGTTGCATATTCCCCTTCGCGCGCCAGGAGCTGCGCCGATGCGCCGGCGCTCCGGGCAAGCTGTCCGCCAGCGCCCTTCTTGAGCTCGACATTGTGGAGAACCGTGCCGACGGGAATTTGCGTTATCGGAAGCGCATTCCCGGGCTTGATGTCCGCATCAGGACCGGACATGACGCTGTCGCCGGCCTTGAGACCCAGGGGGGCGAGAATATACCGCTTTTCGCCGTCGCTGTAATGGAGGAGCGCGATCCTCGCCGAGCGGTTGGGGTCATATTCGATGTGTGCCACCTTTGCCGGGATGCCGGTCTTGTCGCGCCTGAAGTCAATGATGCGGTATTTCTTCTTGTGCCATCCGGCCCGGTAGCGGACCGTGATCTTGCCGCGATTATTCCTGCCGCCGCTCTGGCTGAGTTTTACAACCAGCGACTTTTCCGGCGTGCTTCGCGTCACGTCATCAAAGGTCGACGTCGTCTGGAACCGTCTTCCTGCGGATGTTGGATTATAGGTCTTTACCGGCATTTACGCACCCTCAAATATATCGATCTTTTCGCCAGGCTTAAGCGTCACATACGCCTTCTTCCAGTCCGACCTGCGGCCCAGCCGCTGGCCGACACGCTTGTTCTTGCCCGCGTTCTTTACTGTGGTCACATCGGAGACCTTCACCTTGAAAATCCCTTCGATCGCCTTCCGTATCTGCACCTTGTTCGCGTCGATCTTCACCTCGAAGGTCAACACGTTGTTTTTCTCTTTAAGCCGGGTCCCTTTCTCGGTTATGCGGGGGACCCTCACGACATCATAGAAATCCATCGTCATTTGCCGTACACCTCCTGCATGGCGTTCAAGGCATCCTGGGTGGTGATGAGGTAACGGTACTTGAGCAGATCGTACACATTGATGTTTTCCATACGCAGCACCTTCACATCCGGAAGGTTCCGCGAAGCGAGCGCCACGTTTCTGTTTTCGGATGCAAGGAGCACGAGCGCGCTCTCCCCTATGCCGAGCGTCTCGAGCAGCGCGGACATCTGTTTCGTCTTCGGTTCGGCGAGTTCAATCTTATCAAGCAGGATCATCCTGTTCTCCCCCGCCTTCGACGCTATTGCCTCCACGAGCGCCGCCCGCTTCTCCTTTTTCGGGAGGGCATACGAGTAATCCCTCGGCTGAGGACCGAAAATCGTGCCGCCGTGCCGCCAGAGCGGTGAGCGGCTGCTCCCAGCGCGCGCCCTGCCCGTGCCCTTCTGTTTCCAGGGCTTTTTACCGCCGCCGCTCACGAGCGCCTTGTTTTTCGTAGCTGCTGTACCGGCCCGCTTGTTCGCGAGCTGGTTCTTCACCGCGGAGTGGACAAGATGCGGCCTCACCTCCGCTGAAAACAGGGCGGGAAGCTCCACATCCTTCACTTTTTTGTTGTTCTGATCAACCATTGCGACTGACGGCATTTCAATAGCCCTCTGTGTTTTTCTTACTCAGCCTTATAGATAAGGAGGAGTCCGTTGTCTCCACCCGGCACCGCTCCGCGGACAAACAGCAGGTTCTGGTCGGGGCGGACGTCAACGACCTCTATATTTTTAATCGTCTTATTGACCGCGCCCAGGTGCCCCGGCAGTTTCTTGCCCGGCCACACGCGGGACGGCCATGCGCTGGCGCCGATTGAACCGGGCGCCCGGTTGAACATGGAGCCATGCCCGCCGGGACCGCCGGCGAACTTGTGGCGTTTCATAACGCCGGCGAAGCCCTTGCCTTTGCTCACCCCGCTCACGGCGACTCGCTCGCCCTTTTTGAAGATATCTACTGTGACGATCTGGCCGGCCTCGAATTCTCCGGTGCGAAACTCGCGTAAAACGCGATGGGGCTGCACATTCGCCTTTTTAAAATGACCGGCAATGGCCTTGGTCGCACGGCTCTGTTTTTTCTCTTCATCAAAAGCAAGCTGGACAGACTCATAACCATCCCGCTCCGGGGTTTTTTTCTGAACCACGGGGCAGGGACCCGCCTGGATCACGGTGACCGGAATAAGCTCTCCGCCGCTGAACTGCTGGCTCATGCCTATCTTTTTACCGATAATACCCTTGCTCATAGAACATCCTTATCTATTTCGGATTGCGGGGCGTTTCTTTTTTCATTCCGCATTCCGCAATTGCTAAAGTTTTATTTCCACATCAACGCCGGCAGCCAGATCGAGTTTCATCAAGGCATCCACCGTCTGCGGCGTGGGGTCCAATATGTCCATCAGCCGCTTATGAGTCCGGATCTCAAACTGCTCCCGTGACTTCTTGTCCACATGGGGAGAGCGGAGTACGGTCCAGCGGTTGATCCTGGTCGGAAGCGGAATGGGGCCGGACACCTTGGCGCCGGTCCTCTTTGCCGTATCCATGATCTCTACCGCAGACTGGTCAAGCAGTCTATGATCGTATCCTTTTAATCGTATCCTGATCTTCTGTGTCACTGGCAGACCTCAATTTCGGGGTTAGATTTCGGAATTCACCTTTTCATCCGCAATCGCCGCTCCGCGATAAAATTACTCGATCACTTCGGTGATGACGCCCGCGCCCACGGTCCGGCCGCCCTCCCGGATGGCGAACCGAAGCTCCTTGTCCATGGCGATGGGCGTGATGAGCTCGACGCTGCAGCTCATGTTGTCGCCGGGCATTACCATCTC
>DASWAB010000137.1:0-5895 GCA_036391375.1 Nitrospirota bacterium | reverse complement strand
TTTGAGCGCCGTGTCCGCCAGACCTTTGCGCGCGCCGTGGGTCGAGATGAAGTACTGTTGCACGGTGAGGCCTTCGCGGAAGTTCGCGGTGATCGGAATCTCGATGATCTCGCCGGAGGGCTTGGCCATGAGTCCGCGCATACCCGCAAGCTGCCGAATCTGCTGGGTGCTGCCGCGCGCGCCGGAGTCGGCCATCATGAAGATGTTGTTGAAGGAGCGCGCCTCCTGGAGCTCGGACTTCTTCGCCTCCCCCTGCTCGACCGCCTCCATGCCGAGCTCCCCCATCATCTCGTCGGCGATTTTCTCGGTGACGTTCGCCCAGATGTCGATTTCCTTGTTGTAGCGCTCGCCGTTCGTGATGAGGCCCTCGGTATACTGGTGATGGATCTCCATCACCTCTTTCTGCGCCTGGTCGATCAGCTTCTGTTTTTTGTTCGGGATGTGCATGTCCGAGATGCAGATGGAGATGCCGGCGCGCATGGCGTACTTAAAGCCCACTTCCTTGAGATCATCAATGAGGATCACGGTTCGCCTGAGGCCGAGCTTGCGGTAGCACTCGTCGATTAATTTCGCGAGCTCCTTTTTGTTCATTTCCTTGTTAACGGAAGAGAAGGGAATGCCTTCCGGCAGGACGTCGCTGAACAAGACCCTCCCGACCGTGGTCTCCTCGACCCTGCCGTTGATGCGCACCCTGACGCGCGCATGGATGTCTGCCATGCGCTGATCATAGGCGATGCGCACTTCGTCCTTCCCGGAAAAGACCTTTCCCTCACCGTGGGCGCCGGAGCGGGCCTTGGTGAGATAGTAGCAGCCAAGCACGATGTCCTGCGACGGGACCGTAATAGGCCTTCCGTTCGCCGGCGACAGGATGTTGTTTACCGAGAGCATGAGCACCCTGGCCTCGAGCTGGGCCTCGACGGAGAGCGGGATGTGCACCGCCATCTGGTCGCCGTCGAAATCGGCGTTGAACGCCGCGCACACGAGCGGGTGGAGCCGGATGGCCTTGCCCTCTACCAGCACGGGGTCGAATGCCTGAATGCCGAGTCGGTGGAGCGTCGGGGCGCGGTTCAGAAGCACGGGGTGCTCCTGGATCACTTCTTCGAGCACGTCCCACACCTCGGGCCGCTCGCGTTCAATCATCTTCTTCGCGCTCTTGATGGTGGTCGCATAGCCTTTCTCTTCAAGCTTGTTGAAGATAAACGGCTTGAACAGCTCGAGCGCCATCTTTTTGGGCAGACCGCACTGATGGAGCTTCAGGTCCGGACCGACCACGATCACGGAGCGGCCGGAATAGTCCACCCGCTTTCCCAGAAGGTTCTGTCGGAACCGCCCCTGCTTGCCTTTCAGCATGTCGGAAAGGGACTTGAGCGGCCGCTTATTCGGCCCGCGAAGCACCCGTCCGCGCCTGCCGTTGTCGAAGAGCGCGTCCACCGCCTCCTGCAGCATCCGTTTTTCGTTCCTGATGATGACGGAAGGGGCCTTGAGCTCCTCGAGCCGGCGCAGCCGGTTGTTCCGGTTGATGACCCTCCGGTAGAGGTCGTTCAGGTCCGAGGTCGCAAACCGTCCCCCCTCGAGCGGCACCAGCGGCCGCAGCTCGGGCGGGATCACGGGGACCACATCGAGGATCATCCACTCGGGCTTGTTGCCGGACTTGCGGAACGCCTCGATCACCTTGAGCCGTTTCGTGAGTTTCTTCTTCGTGGCCATGGAGGTGGCGACCTCTATCTTTTTGCGAATGTCCTCGGACTCCGCTTCGAGATCGATCGCCCGGAGCATGTCTCTGATCGCCTCGGCGCCCATGCCCGCCCTGAAGGAAGTGGAGCCGTACTCCGTCTGCGCCTTACGGTATTTTTCCTCGGTGAGCAGCTCCTTGTGCTTGAGCGGCGTGTCGCCCGGGTCCACGACCACATATCCCTCAAAATAGAGCACCTTCTCAAGCTGGCGAAGCGTCATATCGAGAAGGGTGCCGATGCGGCTCGGCAGTCCCTTGAGAAACCAGATATGGGCGACGGGGGAAGAAAGTTCAATGTGTCCCATGCGTTCCCTGCGCACCTTGGACTGGATCACCTCGACGCCGCACTTGTCGCACACGATGCCGCGGTGCTTCATGCGCTTGTATTTGCCGCAGAGGCATTCCCAGTCTTTGATGGGGCCGAATATTTTTGCGCAAAAAAGGCCGTCGCGCTCCGGCTTGAAGGACCGGTAGTTGATGGTTTCCGGTTTTTTGACTTCGCCGAACGACCACTCCTTGATCCGCTCCGGCGACGCGACCTTTATCCGCATTGCATCGAAGCTGATGTCTTTCGGTTTTTCAAAGAGGCTCAAGGCCTCCGCCCGCGCTTTATTTTCTGTTATCTGTTTGTCTTCCACAGGGGACCTCCAAAAGTCTTATAAGACGTGTACGCCCTATCCGACCCGTAATGTTCTCTCTTACCTCGCCGACGAAATTTTCTCCAGCCCGATCACCCGTTCCTTCTCGTTCTTGCGTTCGATGAGTTCCACATCAAGGCAGAGGCTCTGAAGTTCCTTGATGAGCACGTAGAATGACTCCGGGAGGCCCGGCTCGAGCGTGTTCTCTCCCTTGACGATCGCCTCGTAGATCTTCGCCCGGCCGGACACGTCGTCGGACTTGACCGTCAGAAACTCCTGCAGGCAATAAGCCGCTCCGTACGCCTGGAGCGCCCAGACCTCCATCTCTCCCAGCCGCTGGCCGCCGAACTGGGCCTTGCCGCCCAAGGGCTGCTGCGTCACGAGGGAGTAGGGCCCGATGGACCGGGCATGCAGCTTGTCATCGACCAAGTGGTGAAGCTTCAGCATGTACATGTACCCGACCGTTACCGGCTTGTCAAAGGGTTCCCCGGTGCGGCCGTCGTGCAGCACGGACTGTCCCGTTGCCGGAAGCTTGGCCTCCTTCAGGAGAGAACGCACCCGGTCCTCGGTCGCGCCGTCGAACACGGGGGTCGCCACATGGAGCCCCAGCGCCTTGGCGGCCCAGCCCAGATGGGTCTCCAGGATCTGCCCCACGTTCATACGAGAGGGGACGCCCAGCGGATTCAGCACAATCTCAACCGGTGTGCCGTCGGGGAGGTACGGCATGTCTTCCTCGGGCACGATCCGGGAAACGACGCCCTTGTTCCCGTGCCTGCCGGCCATCTTGTCGCCCACGGACAGTTTGCGTTTCATGGCGACATAGACCTTGACCAGCTTTACGACGCCGGGCGGCAGATCGTCTCCGCGTTTGAGCCTTCCGATCTTTTCTTCATAGATGGCGTCCAGAATGCCGAGCTGGTTCTCCGCGTTGTCCATGATTTCCTGGAGCCTCGCGGGGTAGTCTTCCGACTCGACTTTGATCTTGGCGTAATCTTTCTCCGGCACTTTGTCCAGGACCTCCGCCGTGATCTTCTTTCCCTTGGCCAGTTCGGTCTTGCCGGTTTTTGAATTCACGACTTTATCGGCCGCGGTCTTGCCGATGAGCAGCCTCCGGATGCGCTTGTACTTGTCCTCCTGGACTGCCCGCTTCTCGTCGGCGAACTCCTTCTGCAGACGGCTGATCTCCTCGCTCTCCTGCGTCTTCAGGCGCTCGTTCTTGTCCTCGCCCTTGCGGGAAAAGACCTTGACGTCGATCACGGTCCCCTCAATGCCCGGCGGCGCGTACAGCGATGCGTCGCGCACATCGCCGGCCTTTTCGCCGAAGATGGCCCGCAGGAGTTTTTCCTCGGGGGTGAGCTGCGTCTCGCCCTTGGGCGTCACCTTGCCGATGAGGATATCGCCCGGCATCACTTCTGCGCCGATGCGGATGATGCCGTTCTCATCGAGGTTCCGGAGCGTCTCCTCGCCGAGGTTCGGGATATCGCGGGTAATCTCTTCCTTGCCGAGTTTGGTGTCCCGCGCCTCGATCTCGAATTCCTCAATATGAATAGACGTATAGCGGTCTTCCTTCACGAGTTTTTCGCTGATGATAATGGCGTCCTCGTAATTGTAGCCGCTCCAGGGCATGAACGCCACGAGGACGTTCTGGCCGAGCGCGAGTTCGCCCAGGTCCGTGGCGGGGCCGTCGGCGATCACCTGCCCTTTTTTCACCTTGTCGCCCGTGCGCACGATCGCCTTCTGGTTCATGCAGGTGTTCTGGTTCGAGCGGTAGAACTTGGTGAGCGGGTATGTGTCGATCACCGTCCGGCCCTTTGCGTCCTCGCCCTTTACCGTAATGCGGGTGGAATCCACGGCCTCGACGGCGCCGTCGCGCTTGGCCGATACGATGGCGCCTGAATCTCTGGCTGCTACCCGCTCCATGCCGGTGCCGACAATCGGCGCCTGGGGCCGCAGGAGTGGCACGGCCTGGCGCTGCATGTTCGAGCCCATAAGGGCCCTGTTCGCGTCGTCGTTCTCGAGAAACGGGATGAGCGCCGCGGAAACCGAGACGATTTGCTTCGGCGACACGTCCATGTACTGCACTTCCTCGGCGGTCACCAGCTTGAACTCGCCGCCCACGCGGGCGGAAACGCTCTCCACGGCGATCTTGCCGCGGCCGTCAACCGGCGTGTTCGCCTGGGCGATCACGTAGTTCTCGCCGTCCACCGCCGAAAGATACTCGATCTCGTCCGTCACCTTCCCTGCCTTGACCTTGCGGTACGGCGCCTCGATAAACCCGTAGTCATTCACGCGCGCATAGGTCGCGAGCGATACGATAAGGCCGATGTTCGGGCCTTCCGGCGTCTCGATCGGGCAGATCCTGCCGTAATGGGTCGTATGCACGTCGCGGACCTCGAACCCCGCGCGCTCGCGCGTGAGGCCGCCGGGCCCGAGGGCCGAAAGCCTGCGCTTGTGCGTTATCTCCGCCAGCGGATTGGTCTGGTCCATGAACTGCGAGAGCTGGCTGGATCCGAAGAATTCTTTAATCGCCGCGATCACCGGCTTGGGGTTGATGATGTCGTGCGGCATGAGCGTATCGACATCCTGGAGGCTCATGCGCTCCTTGATGGCCCGCTCCATGCGGGCAAGGCCGACCCGGATCTGGTTCTCGAGCAGTTCGCCCACGGACCGGACGCGGCGGTTGCCGAGATGGTCGATGTCGTCGACCTCGCCCCTGCCGGTGCGGAGATTGACGAGGTAGCGGATCACTTCAACGACGTCCTGCGCCGTGAGCGTGGTCTTCTCGATCGGGATGTCGAGCTTGAGCTTCTTGTTGAGCTTGAGCCTTCCCACCGACGAGAGATCGTATCGCTTGGCATTGAAGAACATGCCCGAGAAAAGGTTCTTCGCCATCTCGATCGTCGGCGGCTCGCCCGGACGCATCTTGCGGTAGATTTCGAGGAGCGCCTCATCCGAGGTCTGCACCTTGTCGGAGAGGAGCGTGTCGCGCATGGCGCCGATCACATGGATGCCGTCCATGTAGATGACTTCGATTTTTTCCACTTTGGTGGACGCGAGGCGGGTCAGGAACTCCTCGGAGATCTTGTCGTTCGCGGCAAGGAGCACCTCGCCGGTCTCCGCATCGATGACGTCGCGGAGCACGACGCGGTCGATGAGCTCCTCGCGCGCGATGGGGAGTTCGGTGATGCCCGCGGATTCCATCTTCTTGATGGCCACGCGGGTGATCTTGGCGCCTTCCTTCACGATCTGCTCGCGCGTATTCTTGTCGGTGATCGTGGCGGGCGCCTTCATGCCCGTCAGCACGTCCGGATGGAGCCCGCGAGTGAAGCCGTCTTTTCTGACCCTGATGTCCTCGATGGGATAGTACATCCGCAGCAGGTCTTCATTCGAGTAGCCGAAGGCCTTGAGGAGAATGGTGGCCGGTATTTTCCTCCGCCGGTCGATCCGCACGTACACGATGTCCTTCACGTCGAACTCGAAATCGAGCCACGAGCCGCGGTACGGGATGATGCGGGCGGAATAGAG
>DASWAB010000136.1:0-3175 GCA_036391375.1 Nitrospirota bacterium | reverse complement strand
CGAGGTGAAAGACGTGGTCCTTGACACCCTCACCCTCATGATCCCCGAGGCGAAGGGCGACTGGTCCCTCGTATCCGCGCGCGTGCGGAGCAGCCTCAAGAAGTTCATCAACAAGCGTCTGGAGCGCAGGCCCATGATTCTGCCGATCATCATGGAGATTTGAGTATTCGAAATGCCCTTCTCCGCAACTCTCTCCATTCCTCGTATTCTCTCACACATTTCTCCCTCCCGGATTTTTGGTATTGCTAAAAAACACCAAAGTTCTTGACAAAGCAACAATCATCCGTATAATCACGATACACCCGCGAATTATACCGTTTCAACTCAAGCGCATTCGATTTTTTGGAAACGCCATCGTTGCCCGTTCAGATCGCCCGCGCCGCATTCTTTCTTTACAAACAAAAAAGGAGGCCGTTTACGTGCTGAAAAAGAAAACCGCTCAGCAAGCAACGTCCGCAAACAACAGGGGCCGGTACGGATGGCAGCCGGACCTTCCCGACCACCGCGACTATCTCTACAGCGCCGTGCGGCCGGTCCCAGCGAAGCTTCCCTCCCGTGTCGATCTGCGGAAGTTCTGCTCAAAGGTCGAGAACCAGGGAAGCCTCGGGAGCTGCACCGCGAACGCCCTCGCGGGCGCGCTCGAATTCCTCGAGATCAGGGACAATGTTCACTTCGCGGACCTGAGCCGCCTCTTCATCTACTACAACGAGCGCGTGATCGAGCACTCGGTCCGGTCGGATTCCGGCGCCATGCTGCGCGACGGCATCAAGACCCTGGCCAAACAGGGCGTATGCCCGGAAACAATGTGGCCCTATGTGGCTTCCCGGTTTACCAGAAAGCCCACGGTGGCTTGCTACAAAGAAGCGGCCGACCACCAGATCACTTCCTATCACCGTATCCTGACGCTCGACGAGATGCGGACCTGCCTCGCCGAGGGATTTCCGTTCATCTTCGGATTCACGGTCTACGAAAGCCTCGAAACGAAACAGGTGGCGAAGACCGGCGTCGTGAACATGCCGAAGCCGAATGAGCGCGCGCTCGGAGGCCACGCGGTCATGGCCGCGGGCTACAATGATGCAACAAAGCGGTTCATCGTCCGCAACTCCTGGGGGATGACGTGGGGGATGAAAGGCTACTTCACCATGCCCTATGCTTATCTTTCTGACCGGAACCTTTCCGATGATTTCTGGACGATCAGGAGAGGGGAGAGGATGTAGAAATTTCAAAAACGAGGAGGATTGCTTGTGATAAAAATTGTTTGGAGAACGATATCGGCTTTATCAATGTATCTTCTGATTTGCGGCCTGCAGGTCGCGCCACTTCTTTGCGCGGGCGCTCTTTCCGCTGCGGACAATGTCCCGGATAATCTGCCGGCCCGGTACTCAAAGGATCACGACGCGTTCCATTCCTATCTGCCGACCTACATCGGATGGACGCCGAGCAATTCCGCCACAACGAATGAAGGAGAAGTCAAGTTCCAGGTCAGCGTGAAATATGAAATCCTGGATGATACAGGCTGGTTTTTTGGATATACGCAGAAGTCCTTCTGGAGCGTTCAAAAGTCTTCCGCCCCCTTCCGGGAGTCAAATTACTCGCCTGAGTTTTTCTGGCTCTACAAACCAGACACCATCCCGTGGCTCCCGGTTGTCCAGGCGGGTCTCTATCGTCACGAATCCACGGGTGAAGCAGGGGTCGGCTCCCACGGATGGAATATCACGTATATCGAACCGGCCCTGTACTGGAAAGGGCTCTACATCATCCCGAGAGTGTGGGTCCCCTCCGTCCTTCAGGGGTTCGATGAGAGACAAGCCGCTTCTGACAACCCGGACATATTCCGCTATTTCGGATACGGGAAGCTGACAGCGATCTACGGGAGTAAGAGCGATATCCAGCTCACCCTCTCGCTCCAGTACGCGCCCAAAGACAGCAGCATTGCCTGGGAAGGGCAGGCAGACGTGGCCTGGAAGAGCATAGCGGATGCGCTGAACAAAATTTTCGGCACGAACCATACGATAAAATTGAACCCCTATTATTTTATCCAGGCGAGAAGCGGCTATGGAGAAGGGCTGAAAACGTACAACATCAAAACCTCCAGCATTGTTGTAGGGATCAGTCTGGTCAGGTAGCTGCTCTGCGGCGCTGAGCGAAAAGCGGAGGGGCGGGGAATACATGAAGGAGCAGGCCTTTGCAAAACTGAATATCAAAACAGGCAATAAGGCCCTTTTGTGCCTTGACGGCGGCGGTATTCGCGGCATCATGACGCTGCAGCTTCTGAAGAAACTCGAAGAGACCGCCGGTCTCCCCTGTCATGAGCTGTTCGACATGGTTGCGGGCACGTCGACAGGCGGGATCATTGCCGGCCTCATCGCCATGGGGAAAAACGCCGCGGAGATCGAGGACCTTTACATACGACTGGTGAAGCAGGTGTTTACCAAACGAGGCTGGGCGGCCAACCGTTTTCTCAACCCGCCGGACTATACAAAAAAGAATTACCGGGCCGTTCTGAAGGAAATTGTCGGGGCGGACACGACCATCCAGGACGCCTGCGCAAAGACCGCCATCGACATCATGATCACAGCCAAGGACGTCGCAGCCGGGGAGGAAACATATTTTACGTGCTTCAGGGACGGAGGAACATATCACGGCACGTACAAGGATGTCCTGCTCCGGGCGGTCATGGAGGCGACCATGTCCGCGCCGACCTACTTCACGCCGCTCGAACGGTTTGTCGACGGGGGCGTTACCACTTACAACAACCCGGCCCTTGCCGCGATCATGGAAGCGGTGAAATACGCGCCGAAAGGCAAATACGATGCGAGCGCGCTGACCGTGTTCAGCTTCGGGACCGGCTGCAGGCCGCAGTTCGTCCTTCCGGACAACGTGGCGCATCCCGACGGCCCCGATGCATACTTCTGGCTGCAGTGGATCATGACCGAGGCCGGCGACGACGCGTCCGACATGCAGAACTTCCTGCTGAGGTCCGGGGCCTTCAACGGGCTCGATTTCCGGCGCTTCCAGATATCCCTTGATGCCGCCGCGATCGGGAAACTGCCGAACCGGGAGCTGAGCGACCTTCACGATGTCACCGCGAACTGGCTCTGGGACCTGACGGATGAAAATCTCGCCGACATTCCGCTGGACAAGGTGAGCCTGTTCCCGTTGATGAAAATCATCG